>JBMCLF010000039.1:0-11138 GCA_048615215.1 Candidatus Brevefilum sp. | reverse complement strand
CGCCCGGAAAAGTGAAAGATGACCACAGCGCCCACTGCTTTGCCTTCAACCTCGGCGATTAATGGTTCCGCCAACCCTGCTTCAAAAAATAAACGCCAGACGGCTTCATAATAGTTCTGTTCCCGAATCAGGAAATTGTCCCGGACGGAAGTGTGTGCGTACATCTGGTAGAGCAGGCCGATGTCGTCCACGCTGCCCGGGCGCACCGTCACACCGCGCCGTGCTGCCAGACGCACGTTGTAACGCGCCTTGGATTTCATCCGCATCAACAGGTCTTCTTCCTCAGGGCGAAGGTCAACCTCCACGGTGTTGCGGAACTGGATTTGTTCATCTGAAAAATGCCATCCATAAGCCTCTAAAAGGTTGAGAATATTCTCACCAACCGGGTTCGCTACAGCGTCTTCCTCTTCCGGCACACCGAAACCTACCGGCAGGTCGGGATCGATTTTGATAAAGATTGCACCATTTTTACGGGCGTAGTTTTGCAGATCCTGGAGGACTTCTTCTGCCAGTTCACGGTCGGACCAATCCAGCAAAGGACCGCGCGGCACATACATCACGCTCAGGCGCATGGCGAAAATCTGATCCATTAGCCGCCGCTGCAGCAAGAGCGCTCCTGCCGTGACCTGGCCGGATGCATCATGCCAGACCAAAGGATGGGGTTCCCAGCCGAATTGAGATTTGACCTGAGCCCACTGCCAGGTTTGCAGGGCGTGCGCGCCAGGCAGGTCTTTGATCAATTCGTTCCATTTTGCGGGATCTTTAATACTCAATAATTCCAAAAGCGATGTCTCCTTTGCTTTATGTTGAGGGGGATTGGCGGCGGCCTGCCCAGAACTTGTAAAGATTATAAAAGAACGGCCGGTAGACTCGATCCCAGGCCCCAATAGTCCGCCTGACTTCGCCACCGAATCCGCGCTTGAAGCGGTATACGCCCCATAACCCTTCAGAACGATTCAGGAAATGCTCCTCGAGATGGGCCTCAGGATGGTCCGGAACGCCCCACAGGTCATAGGTTTTACAGCCATTTTCTTTTGCCCACCGGATTGCCTCCCACTGCAGCAGGTAGGTGGGCATTCGGTTGCGTTCTCGGTTGGTGGAAGCCCCGTAGAAATACCAGGCAGTATCGCCCCGTGCGAAAGCCATCAAACCCGCCAAAGACTGATCCTGGTATTCGGCGATCAACAGAACACAGGCTTTCTGAGGTGCAAATAAGTCATGAACCTTTTGGTAATAATCCAGGCTGTGAATGCCGAATTCATCGCGGTCGCTGGTGGTCAGGCTCATCTGGTAAAAACGTTCAACATCCATGCTCGGGCGAACAATTACATCCTTGCGGTCTGCCAGGCGGATATTGTAACGAGTTTTGGATTTCATCGCCATCAGGATTTCTTCCTCCGAAGGCGTAAGGTCAACCAGGATTGTGCGTGGGGGCTGGATAGTCTGAGTAGTTGAAATAAACTTGGGGAGGTTCCTCTCCACAAACCCGTCCGGGACTGGTTCCCAGGCTTCTGGTTCAACGCGCAGGAAAACGGCATGCTCTTGCTGGCAAACGGCATCCACCGCAGGCCAAAAGGCCGCCCACTCTCCATCTCCGACGGGACCGCGAGGGATGTAAGCCACGCTCAATCCCAGAGGGAGCTGGCGAAAAAGGATCATGGCACCCAATCCGTTCTGTTGGATGAAGCGGGGCGTCCAGCCAAAATGAGCTTTCAGTTTTCCCCATTGTGATGTTTGCAAAATGTGCGCGTTGGGATGGGCGTCGAGGAATGTGTTCCATTCCTCAGGTGTGAGAAGTTTCATACGCTCCTTAAAACAGATGACATTGCCAGTATATCGGCAATATCATTAATGATCAGTCCCCTTTAGTTTGCTTGAGAAATTATTCTACCATATTCAGGTCCGGTTCCTGAGCATAGATGGAGGCACCCGGAATCGTTTCGCCCAACCGTTTGATGATCTCCTCCTGATCGCCTTCCCGGGCAAGCTGGACAAGTTCATCTACTACCGTTTGCAGTTTATTTGAAGACATCACACCTTCACTGTCAACCCTATGGATGTCGGGGTGGGCGGTGGGAGAATAAGCAAAACCCTGGTCCCATAGATCTTCGCTCAGTTTTTCGCCCGGACGGATGCCCGAAAAGACAATTTCGATGTCCTTGCCTGGTTCGAGGCCTGAAAGGCGAATCAGGTCTTCTGCCAGATCAAGAATTTTGACTGGCTGGCCCATGTCCAGGATGAAGTTCTCACCACCTACGCTCAGGGCTGATGCCTGAAGGACAAGATGAACCGCCTCGGGGATGGTCATGAAATAGCGTTTCATTTCAGGATGTGTAACGGTCACTGGGCCGCCACCGGCAATCTGTCGTTTAAAACGGGGGACCACACTGCCGCGGCTGCCCAGGACGTTGCCAAAACGAACAACTGTGAAAGCCTTATTGTATTGACGGGCAGCATCCAATACGAGCATTTCGGCAAGGCGCTTTGTGGCGCCCATGATATTGACAGGACGGATGGCCTTGTCTGTGGAGATCATAACCAGACGCTGCACGTCATAATCCAGCGCAGCCTGGACGATATTCTGAGTGCCCAGGATATTGTTGGTGACGGCTTCCTCGATGTTGCTTTCCATCAGGGGGACATGTTTATGCGCAGCGGTGTGAAAGATCACTTCTGGCTGCCAGCGTTGAAAGGTCACGGCGATGCGGGGCTTATCCCGCACGTCGGCGATGATGGGCACAATTTCTAAGGCTGGGAAGCGCTCCTTAAGGGACGATAGTGCGCTGAAAATGCTGTTTTCACCATGCCCGAGCATGAGCAATTTGCCAGGGTTGAGCCGGGCGATTTGGCGGCAGAGTTCACTGCCGATCGGTCCACCCGCACCGGTGACCATCACCACCCGACCCTCGAGGACTTCACCCAGGGCTTCCGTGTCCATTTTCACTGGCTCACGACGGAGCAGGTCGGCGATGTCCACTTCTCGCAGTCGGCTGACGCTGACATCTCCGCCGAGAAGTTCGTAAATACCCGGCATGGTGCGAAAAGGAATGCCTCGCCTTCTGCAAACATCCGTGACTTTGCGCAGCACTTTACCGGCAGCACTGGGGATGGCGATGATGACCTCATCTACATGACGTGTATCCAGGATGTGACCGATCTGGTCCAGGGATGCCAGTACGGGCACACCGTGAATTTTGCTATCCTGCTTTGCGGGGTTGTCATCAAGGAACCCGATGGGTTTGATGTTAAGCTGAGGGTTTTTCTGAAGTTCGCGCACGACCATGGCCCCTGCATCGCCCGCACCCACCACAAGCACCCATTTCTTGCGACTGGGTATGAGGTTGTTGTTAGCTGCTGAAGTACTGGTTTCCGCCAGGATACGGAAGATAAACCGCAAGCCGCCAACAAATGCCATCGAGAGCAACCAGTCAATGACCAGCACTGAGCGGGGGAATCCATAAAACATTCCAGCTGCGAACAAGCCGATCATCGCACCGGATAAAACCATTGAGGCGGCGGTCACAGCCGAGAGGATCAGCACCAATTCCCGAATACTGGCATAGCGCCAGAGCCGCCGGTAGATCCCGAAGAAGTAATAGACCAGGGGCTTAACTACCAGGGAGATTCCCAGCATCCAGATCAGAGAATATTGGTAGGTGGGGAATATGGCGATCAATTCCAACCGGATCAGGTAGCTCGCTAGAACAGAGATAATGGTCAGGAAGATATCCCCCAAAAACAAGTAGCGATTGCGTATTCGTTTGCCAAAAATAATCATGGGTGCATGGTCCTGGGGTTATTGTCCTTTAAAGCCGAGAACCTGTCCTGCGGTTCTGAGGATGATGGAAATATCCATGAAGATATTACGGTGTTCGATGTAATAAAGATCGTATTCCAGCTTAACTGCAGTTTCTTCCACAGTGCCGGCGTATCCGAAGTTGATCTGTGCCCATCCTGTGATGCCAGGTTTGACCAGCAACCGAGCCCGGTAGAATGGAATCTCCTTTTGAAACTATTCTACAAGCTGTGGACGTTCCGCTCTCGGGCCGACCAGGCTCATTTCACCTCGAAGAACATTGATGAATTGTGGGAGTTCATCGAGATGTGTCCGCCGCAGGAACCAGCCGACTTTGGTTACCCGTTCGTCGTTTTCCTCGGTCATACGAGGGATTCCATCATGTTCGGCATCCTTTTCCATAGTGCGGAATTTGATGATTTTATAAGGCTGACCACCGCGCCCGAGACGGTTTTGAGTGAAAAAAATTGGTAAGCCCGATTCGAGGATGATCGCCAGGCTAATAAATGGAAAGAAAAAGGTCATGATTAAAAAGCCTATCAATCCGCCTGCAAAGTCGATCAGGTTTTTGGCAAGATGAAAGAGGGTGCTGGTGTGCGTTTTTTCAACGAATGACCGCACGATCCATTCTGCTTCCAGCAAGAAAATTGGTACACGTGTCAGGATCTCTTCATAAACCTGGGGCATCGGAGAAAGGTTGGCCCCTCGCTCCTGGGCTTCCAGAAGGGCGCGGAACATATCACCCTTCATCTCACCACTGATGGCCAGGATCAGATCCGAGATTTGCTGCTTTTGGATGATTTTGTTGAGGGATTGGCTGTTCCCAAGCACTTCATACTTTCCAATTTGTTGTCCCTGCTTTTGGGGGTCATCATCTATCAGGCCAACAACATTGAACGGCGGCGGCTGCTGATTTTCAATAATCTGTACCAGTGTTTGGCCGGCCTTACCAGCACCAACAATCAAAACTCGTCGCAGAAGGTGAGGAGAGGTAAATAACCGAATATACAGAAGGCGCCAGAGAAACGTCAGCAAAGCAGCAAAAACGATAAAGACAGAAACACCGCGGCGGGGCAGCGAATTTGGGTCTGATGTGAAATAGATCAGCAGATAAACCAGGGCATAGATCAACAGCGCCAGGCTGATGCCTTTGAGTGTTTCACGCGGGTTGCTGGCCCGGTGAATGTCGTATAGTTCAACCAGCAAAATTACCCAAAAGAAGGGGAGCAGAAAATACCAAAATTGCGGTCTTTCAATGATGAATTGCAGTGAGAACTGCATCCATGCATCTCCGGCAGCCCAAAAATACAAGCCGATGAACAGGGCTGCCCCTGCCGCGAGGATATCACCGAGCAGCAGGATAACAACCCTCTCAGAGGCGCGCAAGTGCCATCGTTTTGGTTTGGTGTTACTTTCCATAACTAGTATTTTAACCTTTATTTTGATTTTTCGTGTGGACCATGCTCCAGATAAAGCCGGTTCCCCAGGAAAAATGCATACAGGCGATCGCTAAGGGGACGCCGAGGATTAAAGCAGTGGATTTATGACGAATTGCAAGCTGCAGGCCGGCCAGGAGCAATAAAAAGAGATAAATGGCAACCAGCGCGGCCAGGGTCCACCGAGCAAATCTCGAAAATGGCGCAAAAAGGGTCAATAAAGCCAGGGCGGTGACAAACATCGGCGGCAGTGCCTGCCGCCAGCGGAGTGTTTTGGGGTAGCGGCGAAGCATGTGCCACTTCCAAAATCCGTAGCGCCAGTATTGATACGCCAGGGCGGGTAAATTGCTGCGTGCATAGTATACCGAACGGATTTGTGGATCCAACCAGATCCGCCCGCCTTTCTGCCGGATGCGGGTGTTGAACTCGTAATCCTCATTGGTCAGCAGGGTTTCATCAAACAACCCGACTTCATCCAAGAGTTTACGGTTGAAGGCACCAAAGGGTACCGTATCAACAAATGCAGGTCGGTCGCTGTAGCGGTAGCGTGCATCGCCCACGCCGATGGGATGCCCGGCTGCTGCAGCGATGCTGCGGGCGATCCATTGATTACTGCTGGGGCGGATGTCCCAAACCCCGCCAACATTGTCCCCACGTTTTTCTGCCAGTGCAGCGACAACCCGCTGGACGTATTCATTATGGGGTTCTGAGTGCGCATCAAGCCGGATGATAATATCGCCAACCGAGGCATTGATAGCTGTGTTCAATGCAGATGGGATCGTCCTGTTAGGATTCTCGACCAGCTTTACTGTCAAATCAGGGTGTTCCGCACGCCACTGTTCAATGGCATCCTGGGTGCCATCAGTGGAACCGCCGTCCGCGATCACCACTTCCATATCTGCTTTGGGATAGGTTTGAGCATACAGCGCATCAAGCAGTAGATGGATCGTAGGGCGTTCGTTAAAGCAGGGAACGATGATTGATGTGATTGGTTCTTTGTTTCGTTGAACTTTCATGTTTGTAGAGGTAGTTTTACCACAAAATGACTGCCCTCCCCAGCCTCATTTACCAGGGAAAGCGTTCCATCATGAGTCTCAACGATTTGTTTGCTGATTGCTAACCCCAATCCGTAGCCCCTGCCGCTCGTGCGGGCTTTATCCACCTGGTAGAAGCGTTCAAAGATCCGCTCCTGCTCTGCAGGGGGAATGCCCGGACCGCTGTCTTGGACATGGATTTCAAAGGTTTCTTTATTAATTCGACCAGAGAGGGAGATTCGCCCACCCTCCGGTGTGAATTTGATCGCATTTGAAAGCAGATTATCAAGTACCTGCATGAGCCGGTCAGGATCGCCATACACATATGCTTCTTGTTCTGGAAGAGAAGTTTCAAATATCAGACCGGCCTTTTCAATCAGAGGGGAAAATTTTCGTATGGAGCTTTTGAGTAATGAATTGAGATCAAAAATACCCATATCAAAAATTGCTGTTCCTGCGTCCATTTTTGCAAGTGTAAGCAAATCGTTCACCATTCGATCCATACGGCTTGCTTCGCTTGTAATCACTTCAGCAGCCTGGTTTAATTCCGTTTCTGTTTCAACCGCACCATCAAGGATCGCTCTTGCAAAACCCTGGATGGAGGTCAGCGGAGTTTTTAATTCGTGGGAGACATTGGCAACAAAATCTTTCTGAGATTGCTGGGAGTTTTGAACCTGTTGGCTCATGCTGTTGAACGCATGGGCGAGCGTACGAACTTCCTCTGGTCCCCGGAGGGGGATCGGGCGAGCCTGGCCTTCAGCGACCTGACCTGCTTCCTGGCTGATTTGCTTCAACGGTGCACTGATCCAGCGGGAAAGGATTACAGAGAACGCGATTGATGCCAGCATAGCGATCAATCCCCCCAGGACCAGCGGTCTTAAAAATTGGTCACGGAAAATTGCGAAGATCTGTAGCGGTGGACGGTTGACGGCAAAAATAACCAGACGGTTAGGGCTGATCTCATCGATAATATAGTACCAACCGCGGCCCTGCTCGTCTCTATAAAACCTTGGCAGAGCGCCGACCTCGGTTTTTTGGGGTGAATCGACGAAATCTGGCAGGCTGATCTGCTCATCATCAAATGAATCGGCAATAACCCTTCCTCGTGGTGTTATCACCACAATCCGTCCCCTGATCTGGTTAATATTTCGATCCAGAAATGTCTGAAGAATATTGGGATTCAGGTTGCTGGCTGAACGCATCCCGGGGAGTGCATTTGCCCTGAGCGCTTGTAATTTGACAGCGGCCTGCTGTAGCGGGATATTACTCCTGAAGACCACCACAGCGATTGCCGCACCAACGAAACACAACACCAATGCTATCAGCAAGGCATAAGAAAGCCATAACCGGGAACGCAGCGAATTAAACATCACACCATCAGCTTATAGCCGATTCCGGTGACCGTTTCGATCCGCACCTGGCTGTGTGCCAGCTTGCGGCGGATTTGGGCTACATGGACATCGACAGTTCGAGTTTGCCCGTAAAAATCATACCCCCAGGCCTTGCTCAAGAGTTGATCGCGGCTCAGGACAATGCCTTTATTTTCGGCCAGGACTCTGAGCACTTCGAATTCCTGGGTGCGCATCGTAATGGTTTGCCCGTTGATCGTAACCTCTCGCCCGGCGAGATCAATTTTGAGGTCTGCAATTTGGATCGGCGATTGTGAATCAAGTTCATTTACCGACCCTCGTCTCAGGACGGCGCGCGCCCTGGCAACCAGCTCGCGGGGATTAAACGGCTTGGTGAGATAATCATCCGCGCCAAGTTCCAACCCCAGGATTTTATCGATATCCTCGTCTCGGGCTGTGACCATAATGATTGGGACCTGGTTCCCCTCTGTTCGCAACCGGCGGCAGATTTCGAATCCGTCCAGCCTTGGAAGCATCACATCCAGCACCACCAGGTCGGGATTGTCCTCCCGAATGATCTCAAGCGCCTGCAGGCCATCGCCCACAGATTTTACCCGGAAGTTATCGCGCGATAGATACATCCTTGCCAGCTGAACAATGTTGGGTTCATCGTCCACGATCAAAACAGTCTGGTTCTTCATCATACAATTCAGGCTGCTTTCAGTCCCCAGCAGCCAGGGCGATGGCTTCAATCTCCACCGCTGCCCCAAGGGGTAGCGCGGCCACCTGGATGGCAGACCTTGCGGGAAAGTCTTGTGTGAAAAATGAGCCATAAACCTCATTCATCTGGCTGAATTCACCGATATCCTTGAGGAACACGGTTGTTTTAACAACCTTATCCAGACTGCTGCCCGCTGCTTCCAGAACAGCAGATAGGTTCGTCAGTGCCTGACGGGTTTGCGCCTGAATCCCGCCTTCAACCAGTTTACCGTTTTCCGGGTCGATCCCCAGTTGACCGGCGGTGAACACCAGGCATTCGGTAGAAACCCCGGCGGAGTATGGCCCTATGGCCTTTGGCGCTTTCTCAGCCTCAATAATTTTCTTTTGATGATCCTTGCAGTTCATAATCTTGCCTTTCTCAGTAAGTAAACAAGTTTCAACCAGATTATAACATTTTGGATGGGGAGGGTTGTAATGCCTTTGTAAAAAGGGTGCCTGGAATCAGTTTCAAATTACAAAACCCGAATAGGTAATGAACATCGTTTTTTCCTCCGAACGCTAGAAAATGATGGGTTTGTGTGTTGTACAAAAACCCGTGTTTATGGAGATTATTTGATCAAACCGCCGTGGTAGTAAAGCTCATACACTTTCACGCCGTCTTTTTCGATCCATTCATATCCTGTAAAATGGGAAAGGTCGCCCTTTGAAGAATCGATGTACACCAGGTCATCCCTTGTGTGTTGCCAGCCGCCCAGAAAACGCCCTTGTGCATACATTTTAGAGAGGCTGGTTTTGATCATTGCGCCTGCTTCAGCGCCGGTGAGGACATCAGGTTTAAGCACTGAACCATAGTAATTCATCCCCCAGACAGTGTCATTATGATGATAAACAACTTCCTCGCCAATGAAATCCTGCCCCCCGAAGTAACTGTCAAGATATCTGAATGGTCCGCAAGAAAAGGCTAGGTCGTGGGAATTTTCGCGGCAGGGTTTCACAGGCAGGCCGCCACCCACATAGGTCGCAGCTTTTGCTTCCAGGATAAATGCATGCAGCACGTCAAGATCGATCATCGGTGCCTCCAAGTAATTGTTTTGACCTGATTTTAAACGAAAAACCCGGAAGCCTGAAGACTTCCGGGATGAAACCTCTCAATAACCCAAGATTGCTTATTCGAATTTTAGTAGTTCCAGGATATCCGCCAGGCAGGCGTTGAATATTTCCTTCAAGACCGCCTCATCAACATGATAATCACCGCCGAAGCTTCCATCACCATATTTTTCACGGGTTGCTTTTTTATTTAAAAGGGTTTCAGTATTCTTTGAGATGGGTTTGGTTTCATCTGGCAAGTCGGAGACTTTATTAAAGTCAAAAGCTTCAAGCCAGTTGGCGTGTTCAGGGTCAAGATTGTGTTTTTTGGCAATGTCCGACACGGTTTTTGTGGTCCACCAGGCATACCAGCGAATTTCAAGATCGCTGAGTTCGTTCAACAACTCAACCAGGTGGGTTTTAACCGGTGTATTCCCGCCGTGGCCGTTGAGGATCAGGATCTGTTTGAAACCTGTATCGTAAAGGGAGCGTACGATATCCTCGACCACATTCAGATAAGTGTGCAGTCGGAGGCTGATCGTGCCGGGATATTCAAGGAAGTAGGGTGAACAACCAAAATTAAGAGAAGGCGCAATAAAAACGCCGCTGGCGTGACTGGCGGCCTTCGCCAGAGTCATCGGGATTCGGACGTCTGTCAGCAGGCTCAGGTAGCCGTGCTGCTCACAAGCTCCCAACACCACCATCACACGCTGGTCATTTTTGAGATAGGCCTCCATTTGCATCCAGTTGTGGTTATGAAATTGCATTGGCTTGGTTCCTTCCGTTGTGTATTTACTCGATTGTAATTCTCAAATAAACCGGGGATTTTCAATAATCCCCGGTCAGCTTTAATATTTTAATGAAAAGAATCCATATCTGAAGTTCTTTTCGCTCCTTTTTAGTTTACCGGATTTTTCTGACTAAACAACGATATTTACCAGCCTTCCAGGCACATAAATCACCTTTTTAGGAGTTTTTCCTTTCAGATATGGTGCGACATTGTCGCTGTTCAGCCCAGCCTGTTTGGCCTGTTCCTCGCTGATGTCTGCGGGGACGGTGAGCCGATCGCGCAGCTTGCCGTTGACCTGAATGATCAGGGTGATCTCTTCTTCCTTGGTCGCGGCCTTGTCGACTTCAGGCCAGGGCTGGGTATGAATGGTATACTCCCGACCGCTGCGCTCCCATAATTCTTCGGCAATATGCGGGCAGACAGGAGCAATCATACGCAGGTAAATGTCCTCCGCTTCTTTCCAGCCGTCGGTGCCAAATGCGCCTGCGTTTTTGGCGATGGCCATCTCGTTCAGCAGTTCCATCAGACCGGAGACGATTGTGTTGAAATTGAAGTTTTCAAAGTCGCGGGTAACGGCTTCCAGCGTTTGGTGCAATTTGCGGCGCAGGTCGCGCAGCAGGTCGTCATCGGCTTGCTGGTTGGAACCGGCGGGTTCCAGGAAGGTGTACCATACTTTTCGCAGCCACCGCATGGAGCCCTCAATACCGCTGCTGTTCCAGGGGGCGCCCAGCTCCCAGCGAGCAAAGAACATTAAATAGGCGCGCACGGTGTCGGCCCCATAGGCCTCTACCAGGTCATCAGGTGAGATGACATTGCCGCGACTCTTGGACATCTTCTCGTTGTCTTCGCCCAGGACCATGCCCTGGTTGCGCAGTTGTTTCATGGGTTCCTTGCCCTTGGTGATTCCCAAATCACGGCAGGCTTTGT
>JBMCLF010000038.1:0-11210 GCA_048615215.1 Candidatus Brevefilum sp. | reverse complement strand
TTTACCTCTCAGAAGTCTCGCGCCTGGTCGAGATAGAATATGCCCTGTGCGGTTTGGGGCAGGAGGTTATCTTTTTCAGTCATAGCGTGGACGATGAGCATGTCGCGTGCCAGGTAGGCTTTGAGGTCGTGCCCGTTCCGCCGGAGATGTCACCCAAACCGATGTAGCTGAGCCGTCCCTGAAATGCCTGCTCACCGACGCCAGCCTGCTTGATAACATGCAGCGACTGTAAGCCTTCCAGGTCAAAGTGGATGCCCTGCAATCACCGCCCGGGAAATTTTGAAAATTTTAGGAGCAAACATGTGAAAAATCCTCTTCGTGTCACCATCGCCTTCCTCGGATTCTACGCCTCATTGATTGCCCTCCAGAACGGCTTCAAGGCGATGTTTCAAGGGAACTCTGCAAATGATGGCCTGATATCTAATGACATCATACCAGCCTGGCCGCCAAGCAGCTGGTTATTTGGACTTATCTTAGGTCCGTTCTTGCTTTAAGTAAGCAGACTGCTGTTTCTTGTTTTCGATATCTCACTACAGGTGCTGGCAGCAGTGCCAGGTGCACTAAAAAATTAAGATAAGGAGAAATTCAATGATTGAAAAAATCCCATCTTCTGGTTATTTTCCTAACGGCCTGCCCTATGTTCGTGCCGGAAAAGGCCCAAAACCCCTGGTCATCTTTCAGGGTTTGATGTTTGAGAACAAACCGCAGTCGTTTATGACCTTTGGTTACGGATTCTTGAAGAAGGACTACACCCTGTATGCAGTATTACGCAGACCAGGCCTTTCACATGGATACACACTCAGAGCTATGGCTGATGATTACGCAGAGATGATTTGGCAGGCGTTCGGCGGCCCCGTGGATGTGATTGGCGTCTCGACTGGCGGCTCCATTGCCCAGCATTTCGCCGCCGATCATCCAAACTTACTTCGGCGTTTGGTAATTCACTCCAGCGCTCATACCCTGGGCGAAGCGGGCAAGCAACTTCAACTTGAAATCGGGCATCTGGCACAGCAAGGACGAACTGCGCAAGCCTCGCAGGCCTTGACTCGTTTTATTCTGCCCTCGACAGGAATCTGGAAATTGGTTAACAAACCCCTGGCCTGGACTTCAGTCCGATTACTTTCTCTGGGAGCGAAACCCGACCTTACCGACCTGGTTATCACCATCAAAGCTGAAGACCAGCACGCCTTCATAGACCGGCTTTCCGAGATCAAGGCTCCCACCCTGGTCATCGCTGGCACAGACGACCCATTTTATTCGCCGGATTTATTCCGCGAGACGGCAGCGGGCATCACTCATGCACGGTTGGTGCTTTATGAAAAAATGCGCCATCCGGCTATAGGGAAACAGTTCGAACGCGATGTGTATGCTTTTTTGGGAGAGGATTAACGCGGCTAGCATCAGCACAACTATCTTTCACCCTATGCAAACTGTTGTGCCCGCGTAATATCAAGCAATCCATATTGTTTTTCAAAAGTTATGTTCTGGTCAGGAAAGAACAGGCGATTTTTGAAGCGGCTGGGCCAATGAATATCGTCAAGGCATAGTTTAGTTGTCTGAATGCTAGGAATCAGATCGAGATCATTTCCGAGGAAAAATCAACCAATAATTAAAGAGGCTGCCCCTTTGCTCAGGGCAACCTTTCTTAATTAACGTGTGAATACAATTCGCTATCCCTTCTTGGGGAAATACCGGGCGATCTTGGCAGCCAGGTTGGCCAGAGGCATGGTCTCCAACCACACTTTTCCTGGTCCGGTTAGTGTTGCCAGGAACAAGCCCTCACCGGCAAACAACACATTCTTGATCCCACGTACCATATTGATCTCATAATCCACTGTGGGTTCGAACATGGCGATATGACCAGGATCAATTAATAGTTTTTCTCCGCTCCCAAGGGTACGCTCCTGCACTTCACCTGGAATGGCAAAAAACGCTGTACCCGGCCCGGTGACCTTTTGCAGGATAAAGCCCTCCCCACCGAACAACCCGGCACCCAGGCGTTTGTGGAAATGCATCTTCAGCTCCACCGATTCTTCTGCACACAGGAAAGTGTCCTTCTGGCAGATCAAAGATTGGCCGGGTGCCAGGCTCATATCCAGAATCCGCCCCGGCGCCTCAGGCGTGAAGACCACAGAACCGGACTGCGCTTCACAACGATAAGACACCATAAAGAGTGATTCGCCAGCCAGCGCGCGGCCCAACCCTGCCATCAATCCGCCGCGGGTACTGGTCGCCATTGCGATCCCTTCACTCATCCAGGCCATCCCGCCCGATTCAGTAAAAACCGAATCTCCGTTGTTCAACTGAATTTCGACGATTGGAAATACTTCACCGCTAACCTGATATTGCATTGTTCTCCTTTTATTTTCCTGATAATACAGGATTATCCTGAGATAAGAATGAATTATGCGCCCAAAAATAATGCATTAACGTTCATACCATGCCGGTCACCAATGCCAAAAGCAAGCCGCCAGCAATTACACTCCCTAACTGCCCGGCCGTGTTGGCGCCCATTGCGTGCATCAGGATGAAATTCTCAAAATCCTCTTCCTGTGCCATCTTTGCAGCAAGCCGGCCTGCCATGGGAAAAGCACTGATCCCGCAGGCGCCGATCAATGGGTTGATCTTGCGCCCGCTGAGGACGGACATTAATTTCCCAAACAACAGGCCCGCAACCGTATCCAAAATAAAGGCGATCAGGCCTAACCCCAAAATCATCAACGTTTCAAGCTGCAAAAAAGATTCAGCCTTCATTGTTGCGCCAATCGCCAAACCCAGGAACAGGGTGGCGATATTGATGATCTCATTTTGGGCGGTTTTGCTCAACCGGTCGACGACCAGGCTCTCCCGCAGCAAATTCCCCAGCATCAGCGACGCGATCAACGGTGCCGCGTCTGGCGCTACCAGGCTGACAGCAAAGGTAACAAAAATGGGGAAGATCACCAACGTCAGCCGGGAGACGGGACGCGGGGTGTAATCCATGCGGATCAGTCGCTCTTTGCGTGTGGTGAGGAGCTTCATAATGGGAGGCTGAATGATAGGGATCAGGCTCATATAGGAATAGGCTGCCACCGCAATCGGAGCCAGTAGTTCCGGTGCCAGCTTGCTGCCCACGAAGATTGCGGTAGGTCCGTCAATTGCGCCAATCACGCCGATCGAGGCAGCTTCATTCATCTCAAACCCGAGCAGCAAGGCCAACAGCAGCGTGCCGTAAATCCCGAATTGTCCGGCAGCCCCCAACAGCACCATCTTGGGCTGCGCCAGCAAAGGGCTGAAGTCGATCATCGCACCGACACCAACAAAAATTAATAGCGGAAACAATTCCGTGGCAATCCCGGCGTCATAAATCACCTTCATGAAACCGGCATCTGTTGACATACCGATATTGGCCATGATACAACCAAACCCAATCGGCAGAAGCAAGACCGGTTCATATTCTTTGACCACTGCAAGCGTGATCAGCACAATACCCACGAGGATCATGATACCGTTGCCGAATGTAAACCCTATAAATCCCCGGGTGAGCTCTTCGATCAGGAATGAAAAATCCATGGGCGGTCTCCCTTACTCTTCGAATGTCACCAGGGTTTGCCCGTGGGCAACCAGATCTCCAACGCTGACTTCCACCGAATTGATGATGCCTTCTTTGTGGCTCTTGATGGCATTTTTCATCTTCATTGCCTCCAGGGTCAACAATTCCTGCCCGCGAGAAACTGCATCACCAGGTTTAACCAATACTGCGACAATCACACCGGGCAATGGTGCCGTGAGTTCCTTCCCGCTTGCACCACCCCCGGAGAGGACTGGTGCTGCAGGTGCAGGGGCAGATTCCGGCACGGAAATTTCAGGTGCTTTCTGGTCAGGTCGAACCGCTTCTTGCGCATTTTCAGGCCAAACTTTAAATAGTTCACCGTCAACCTTCGCAACAACCGGACGCGCCTGAAGGTCACCTACCTCTACCTGGTAAGTTTGTCCATCAATCTCAACGATGAATTTTTTAGATTTATCCACTTTATCCTCGTCTTTGCTCTGGGTTGATCTGTCTTGAACGGTGAAACGCTTGCCAGGGGCTGACCTCAGCCGTTGGTCCTGGGCTGGGCGCACTACGCTTCCCGCTTGAGGCCAGGGCAAGGCTCACAGCCACTGCTGCAGCCGCCGCGCGGCGCTGGCGTTCTGTGATTTCAAATTTCGGCGGCATGCTGGAATCCGACATCTCGAGCGGCAAGTGCTCCGGTTGGGGGGATTCTCCAGCAGAGGTCAAACGCATCAGTAAGGCCATCAACCCCCATAAAAAGATGATCACCACAAAAACCAACCCCATTCCGATCACAGCAATCATCAAACCTTGATTTACCAATTCGCTGTTCATAAACGGCTCCATTATACGGGCATGTTGCCGTGTTTACGCGGCGGATGCGTTTCGGCTTTTTGACGGATCGCTCTTAAAGCTTTGATGACCACCCGGCGGGTTTCTGCAGGTTCGATCACATCATCCACATAGCCTGCATTGGCTGCGGCATAAGGCGTCAGATATTTCTGACGGTATTCGGTTTCAAGCCGCTGCCGCTCTGCTTCAGGGTCCTCCGCATTGGCCAATTCCTTGCGATAGAGGATATTGGTCGCGCCTTTGGGTCCCATCACGGCGATCTCTGCGCTGGGCCAGGCTAAATTGATATCTGTGCCAAGATACTTGCTGCTCATCACGACGTAAGCACCGCCGTAAGCTTTGCGCGTTACGATGCTCACCTTGGGCACGTTGGCCTCCGAATAGGCATACAGCACTTTGGCACCATGCCGGATGATCCCGCCGTGCTCCTGGCTCACACCAGGTAAAAACCCGGGAGAATCAACAAAAGTGATCAGCGGCAAATTGAAGGCATCGCAAAACCGGACCATCCGGCAGATCTTATCGGCGGCGTCAATATCAATCACGCCGGCCATCACACCCGGCTCCTGTGCAATAATCCCAACCGGCATCCCATCCATGCGCGCCAGCCCGACGATCGCATTGCGCGCAAAGCCAGCCTGGAGTTCCAAAAAAGTTCCCTGGTCCACAACTTCATCAATGGCAGCATGCATGCTGTAAGGAGTGCCCGGGTCCACCGGGACCAGGCTGTTCAGGCTTTCGGAAAGGCGCTCCGGGTCATCTGCGCTGTCTGTAACCGGGGGATTATCCACATGATTGGATGGCAGGTAACCAACCACATACCGGGTCAATTTCAATGCGGCTTCTTCATCCTTGGTCATCAAATGCGCAGTGCCGCTCTGGGTCAGGTGCACTTCAGCGCCTCCCAGTGATTCAAAATCCGTTTCCTCTCCTGTAACCGTTTTGATCACCTGCGGGCCGGTCAGGAACATGAAGGACTGCTTTTCAACCATAATAATAATGTCCGTCAGTGCAGGGGAATACGCCGCGCCGCCGGCGCAGGGCCCCAGGATCAGGCTGATTTGCGGGACCACGCCGGAATAGCGCGCATTTCGTTTGAAGATCTCCGCATAGCCGCCCAGGCTCTTGACACCTTCCTGGATTCGAGCGCCTCCAGAGTCGATTAACCCGATAATCGGGCAGCCGTTTGCTACGGCCAGATCCATCGCACGACAAATCTTACGACTGTGCAATTCTCCCAATGCCCCTCCCTGGACGGTGAAATCCTGCGCATACACGTAAACCGTCCGATCTTCAATCGTCCCGAAACCTGTGACCACCCCGTCCCCCAGGCAAGCCTTTTGATCCGGGTCATCTTTCTGGGTGGTAAAGGGCTCCAGCTCGACGAAGCTGTTCTCGTCAAGGAGCAAATCCAGCCGTTCGCGTGCAGTCAATTTACCCTTTGCATGCTGGCGGTCAATGCGATCTTGCCCGCCGCCCTGCTGGACTTTGGCGCGCATTTCCCGCAGTTGTTCAATTCGCGGATCCACTTTGGTCATAGTACTCCTCATCCGATGTTTATGGTTCTGAGTTCCAATTGTAACATTAACCCCACCATCACAATTGGAAACTAATAAGAAAATTTAATAATAGGTTGTCAGACAAATTTGAATTAAAACATTGATTTCCGAAACATCTGTTTAAATTGAACATCAAACGAAGTTATATTTGAGGAAAGCAATGGTTATTCAGTATGAAGTTACATAATGTTCTCAGGCTCAGCGCAGAAACCACTTAAAGTGTTGTAGCGATTGCAAAAATCATGGCTTTTTTGGGTTTTCAAATTTTTCTCTACATGACAGCGAGCTAGAATGACAAATGATTAGAACAGCTTTATGAAATTATTGGAAAAAAGCTGCCTAATCGTAACTCAGATAGACTGGTTAAAACTCAAATCAATTTTGATCAATCTACATAAGCGAAAAAAACCTGGTTGCCAAAAGCGATGAACGCCAATTGTTCGATTTCACCAATCGTGAAGGCAGTTGCAGTGAAGTTAGCAACCTCATGATCGCCCATGTCAGGACGCAAACGTTGATAGAGCTTGAAGCGCAGTGAGAACCGGTAAACCTCCGCATGGGTTGCATCCACAATATTAACCAGCGGTGTGGGAGGCGGCGTGTAAAACACTGATGTAAACTGGCCATCCGGCAGCGACAGGGATTGGTCTTCCAATCCAGGACGCCCATCGAGGTATTGCACCGGATCCTGACATGTCACAGGATTATCCGGCAGGCCGCTATAAACACAGTTCACCAGGCTTCCATCCCCATGCAGTAAATAGAGCTCTGACCCATTCACATCAAGATCGACAACTGACGTCAGATCAGGGACCTCAGCTTCAGCAGCGCCTTCAAAATAATTATCAGGTGGATCGAGAAACTGCCCGTTTGTGACCGAATAGACCTGAATGGCATTCATTGAAGGGTTGAGGACATACAGCGTGTTGTTCTCATAAGCGATCCTCAATATTGCACCGGACTCACCGCTCATATCAGGCAAAGATTGAACGACAGGATCCTGCCCGGGTGAACAATAGGCGACATTGCCAAATTCATCAATAGCAAGAAGATGTGCCTGATAGGCGTTATTAATCGGCAGTGAAACCATGTCCACAATCGCCCCAAGCGCACCGCCGCTGTAATTGCCCGGCGCGCACAGAAATTCAGTATCCACTTCATAGATGTCATTCTCACGCATGGCGTGGATAATCCAGCCGCTGGCATCGTCATGCAGATACAAATCTCGGCCGTAGGACACAATTTCAGCGATATTGATATCAGTACTCAACATATCTCTTAGCGCTGGCTGATAGGCAATTCTCAATGCACCGTCCAGGATATCCAATGCATCCTGTGCCCCCAGCCGCATGGATGATACCTCTTCAGTGTTCCGGATATCTTCAGCCTGATCCAAAGCATTCAAGACTTCATACCAGGCACCGCGCTCAACCACCGGATCATCTGCCGCTAGCGCGGCTTCCTGGGCAGCCTGGGCCTGGTTCAGGTAATGGTCATACTGTAACCGGCGTCCCCGTGAGAGATAAACGCTCACAGCGATGGCCACCACCAACACTGGCACCAGCACAGCAACCCATATCATTGTGCTGCGGGAAAGTTGAGCCACTTGCACTTCCCTATCTGGCATAAAGCGAGCGAATAAATCCTTGAAAAAATTCCCAACTTTATTCCAGGTGGCATGCCACCAATCAAAGAAACTCGCCAGCCCTCGCAGTCCTTCTTCACGGACCTGTTCTGAAATTGGTTTTGATTGCGATGCGGTTTGTGAGGGTTCCTGTTCCCCGGATAAGTCAATTGTTCTTGACGAAGGCTTTGATTCTCGCTGGACATCAGGGATCTCTTCGGAATCTTCAGTCGCTGACACTGGCGGTGCAGGAGAATCTACCGGGGTTGCTTTGCCATCCTCCCACGATCTTTCAGGGCCGGTCTCTTCCGCTTCGCTCTCTGAAACTATTTCCTCCTGCTGATCCACATCATCCGCGACTGGCACCTTTTGTGTGTCCTCCAGTATCTCTTCGGCCTCGAGGGGTTCCGGCATTGATTCGGGAAAAGTTTCAGGTGCAGATTCTTCAGCCGCCGGCGCAGGTTCTTGTTCAAAAGCCTGTTTTTCAGGGCGAGGGGTTGGCGCCAGGGTTTGAATTTGTCCTTCGCCAGCCCTGATCTGTACCAGATCGAGCCTGAAGTCAACTGGAGCCTGGTTCAGCAGTCTCCGGCGTAAGCGCTCCTGAGATGGAAAACCATCCGAAAGTATTAAATCCTCACGCCAGGTTTCCGGAGGCGAATCGGTCATGAAGAGATATCCGCCCGTACCTAAATCCGCTTGAAAAAAACGGATGCTTGGTGTGCGACTCAAGCCCAATCCACGGTCGGATTGACTCGAATCCTGAAAATGCTGCAGGCCGGCATGTGTCAGTGTGAAGGCGTGTGTCTGGCCGCTCTGGGCAATATACAGGGACCTGCGATGCACTGCCGCCAGGTTGATCATCCCTTTCGACCAGCCACCATCGCGAGCCAATTTCAGGTTCTTCTCCATCATCGTCAGGTTTAACGTCTCAATTAACGACCGCAGGGCTGAGGTGACAGAACCACTTGTTTTAAAGAACACCTGCGATAATCTCTCCAGCCAGGCGGTCTGCATCTCCGGGGAAATCGAATTATTTCCCTGGATGATCAAAGATAAAATTAACATATCTTCCGAACGGCTTCGAGCTGCACGCCGAGGCGGCCCCGCCGCCTTGAAACCTGAAATATGTTGTAGAGGGCGTCCCTGCTGGGTATGGATGGGGATCAAGGTCAAATCATACATGGTGATAGACTCGCTTTTTACTGGGTATACAGTTTCATTATACACATTCCCGCGCTAAGGTATAATCTTTTTCATGGAATTTAAACGATACAACACTTTTGACGCGCTGACAAGTTATCAAGAAGATTGGAATCATTTACTTCAAAATAGTGCAAGTCACGTTCCATTTCTCACTTTTGACTATCTCAGGACCTGGTGGGAAACGCGCGGTGGCGGGGAATGGCCCCAAGACAGCCAGTTGGTTTTGACTGCTGCATTTGATGGTGAGTCCCTGATGGGGGTCGCTCCCCTGTTTCATACTGAGAATATATTGGGGACTCCCGCTTTAATGTTCGTGGGCGCGTTTGAGGTCTCCGATTTTCTGGATTTTATTATTGATCCAGGCAACCTCCAACCTTTTATAAGTGGTCTGATCGACTTCCTGTTAAAGGAAGACCTTCCACACTGGGAACTGTTGGATCTGTACAACATCCTCCAGGATTCGCCCACGTTGGAAGTTCTCCAGGCTGAAGCCGAGAAAAGAGATTGGGAACACAAACAAGTTCAGCTGCAGCCAGCACCTTACATCGCTCTCCCTGGAGACTTTGAAGAATATTTAGCCGGGATCGACAAAAAACAGCGGCATGAGATCCGCCGTAAGCTGCGCAATGTGGAGCAGGATCTGGCCGAGGGTGAATTATATTTTACAGAGGATCCCGATAAATTGGAAGCAGATGTGGATGCATTTCTTGATATGATGGCACAGGACCCAAATAAAAAAGATTTCCTGACCGAACCCATGCGCCAGCATTTACATAAAACCGCTCGGACAGCTTTTGAAGCAGGCTGGCTTCAGATGGCCTTCTTCACCCTGGATGGCAGCAAAGCCGCCGCGAACATGTCCTTCAATTACAACAAACGACTGTGGCTCTATAACTCTGGCTGGGATTGGGAATTTCGCGATTATTCACCGGGATGGATATTGATCGCCTACCTGATTCGCTGGGCGAATGAAAATGGCATCAAAGAATTTGATTTCATGCGCGGCGATGAACCCTATAAATATAAATTTGGGGGTGTTGACCGCCACATCTATCGAGTGACCTTGAAACCATAAGACAGTAATTGGGGGATGGTGGATTGTGAATGGTTTCTTAGTGCATCCATCCAGTCATTTTTGAAGAAAAAATAAATGAGAAAATTCCTTCATCTAATTTATGAGGCAATCTCGTATAAACTGACGGATATCCTTTATATTCATTATCAGCTCCTCATTTGATACATTCACACCATTTTGATGCAGTTCGCTGATTCCATTTAAAAGTTTCTGATGCAAACTTCAGAAAGTTACGTTTCAATAAGATTCTTCCTTTAAGTTGATGTCAAGATTATCCAATTCAAAATCTTATGAGCAACCCAATACCATTTCATAAAAAATTAAAGACACTCATTGAGAATATCCCATCATACGAAAATATAACCCCCAACATAAAACCTCTGATACCTGATACCTGATACCTGATAACGAATACCCAACCCCATTCACGATTCCCAATTCACTTCACTTCCTTTTCTTACACATTTCTAACATCCCACCACCACCCCCATTCTTGACGCCATTTTTCGGTCATGGTAACATTAAGTTTGTGCTATTTTAGCACTCTCAGTCTGAGAGTGCTAAAATTTAAACAGAGGTGCTAATGCAATTATCGGATCGACAGAAACTCATCCTGACGTTGATCATCCACGAGCACATTCACACAGCCCAACCGGTGGGCTCAAAATCTCTCGTGGAGAAATACAACCTTGCCATGAGTTCTGCTACCGTCCGCAACGAGATGGCTGCACTCACAGACTATGAGCTATTAAGGCAGCCGCACACCTCCGCAGGACGTGTGCCCACCGAAGAAGGCTACCGCTATTTCGTGGGTAACCTGATCCAGCAAAGCACACTCCCAACCACCATACGGCGCACCATTGCTCATCAGTTCTATCAATCCCGCCAGGATATCGAGCAGTGGCTCAGACTTGCCGCTTCGGTGCTCGCAAATCAATCACAAGCGGCCTCGCTGGTAACCGCCCCACGTGCTGAAAGAGCAATTTTCAAACACATGGAGTTGATCGCCATACGCGGCCGGCAGGTGTTGATGGTGATTGTGTTCATGGACGGCGAGATACGCCAGCAGTTTATCTCCCTTGCCGAACCCGTTCCCCAGGAACGTTTATCCCAAATTGCCGGGCGTCTCACCGACCTTTGTGCCCGGGGCGATGTCAACCAGGTATCCCGCTTCCGGGGTCAATTGGACGCCCTTGGGCAGGAGATCCTGGACATTCTCCTGGCTGAGATGGCGCTTGTCGAACAATCTGCCACCGGCGAGATCTACCTGGATGGTATGACCAACGTACTCTCCGAACCTGAATTTTCAGAATCAGATGAAGCCCGTCAGGCCTTACACATCTTCGAGGAACGCTCGCTTTT
>JBMCLF010000037.1:0-11228 GCA_048615215.1 Candidatus Brevefilum sp. | reverse complement strand
GCGTGACGGTGTGCCGTATCGGCTTGTAATCTTTCAAGAAGGTTCGGACACGGTCATAAAAGCCTCTGGCAGAATAGATCGAGTTAAGGATTTTGTGATAACCGTCTTTCAGGATTTTCAGGTCCATTTTTGGCAGAATATTGGTTTCACCATCGACATTGTCACCTGAATAATTGTCCCGGATGCGTCCATCGCGCAGCATACGCAGATAAAGTTGTGTGCCGTATGGCGCCTGGAGCAGCCCAACCATGGCGGTGACGATCCCGCTTTGCTGGATGAAGTCGATCATGCGCTCAAAGATTGTTTCGTCATCGCTGTCAAAGCCGACGATAAAGCCGCCCATGACCTGTAAACCGCTCTTTTGGAGCTTTTTTACTGAGCTGACGAGATCGCGGTTGCGGTTCTGGCTTTTCGAGCATTCCGCCAGGGCCACATCGTCAGGGGTTTCAATTCCCACGAAGACCTGGGTGAAACCCGCTCTGACCATCAAATCGATCAATTCATCGTCATCTGCCAGGTTGACTGAAGCCTCTGTGAGGAATAAACAACCTTTTTTACCCTTGCGCCACTCGATCAGGGCTGGCAGCACTTCACTTTTTAGGATGCGTTTGTTGCCAATGAAGTTATCATCCACGATGAAGATGTTACGCCGCCATCCCAGAGAATAGATCTTGTCCAATTCGTCAATGAGCTGCTGGGTGGTCTTGAGCCGCATTCGGTGCCCTAAAAGGGCGGTGACGTTGCAAAAATCACAATTGAACGGGCAGCCCCGGGTGAACTGCAAGCTCAAGGAGTCATAATGACGAAGGTCTATCAGTTCCCAGAGGGGCACCGGAGTCTTGGTGATATCAGCAAATTCATCGGTTTGATAGATGTGGTTTGGCTTGCCACGGCCAAGGTCTGAGAGGAACAGAGGCAGGGTGATCTCTGCTTCGTTCAGGATAAGATGATCAACTTCAGGAAAGGCTTCCGGTTCTGCAGTGAACAATGGTCCGCCAGCAATGATCTTTTTCCCGGCGGATTTTATCCAGTTAATGACCTTCTGTGTCGATTTACGCTGAACGGTCATGGCGCTAATCATCACCAGATCAGCCCATGCCAGGTCCTTGTCGCGAAGCTCATGCACATTCATGTCCACCAGCCGCTTTTCCCAGGTTGCGGGCAGCATGGCTGCGATGGTCAGCAGCCCCAAGGGCGGCGAGGAGGCTTTTTTGCGCACGAATTTCAGGGCATGTTTAAAGCTCCAGAAGGTATCAGGAAACTCAGGGTAAATCAACAGGATATTCACAAAAGCACCTATTCTTTCGATTCTTCCAATCTTGCTGAATCTTCAGCAGGATTTTCGGATTCTTTCTTTTCTTTTCGGTTGGGAGTCTTTTCTTTTCCCCGTTTTTTTCGTTTATCATTTTCTTCTTCTGCCTGGCTGGAGTCAGCTTTTACTTCAAAGCCCATTAACCTTTCCCGGTCCAGGAGGTTGATCTTTTGAAACATCTCTGCCATTTCTTCGACGCTGTAAGGCAGGTCGCTATCCAGCCACCAATAAATTGTGGCCAGCAGGGAGCCGGCGAAGTAATTGGCGATGAATTCGGGTGGGACGATCGGATGGGCGCCTTGCTCTTCAATCTCTTTTTGGATGCAGGCTT
This sequence comes from Candidatus Brevefilum sp., assembly GCA_048615215.1. GTDB lineage: Bacteria > Chloroflexota > Anaerolineae > Anaerolineales > Anaerolineaceae > Brevifilum. Next base: position 9,585 of record JBMCLF010000037.1, on the reverse strand, counting down.
CGATGTTCTCAGCGATGGTTTGGTGCAGTTGGCGGGAAGCTGTGATCCCACCGCTGCCAATGATCAGGATGCGGTAAAGGTCATAGTGGTCAGCGGCAAAATCGAACAATTTGATGATGGCCTTGGGATCCTCTAGCCGCCATTGGGTCTGTGAGAATTGAGGTACCTGGTCGAGGAAATCAGCCAGGAACTGGTCCATTACCTCCAGTAGGAGTTCATCTTTGTCTTTAAAGTGCAGATAGAAGGTTGCCCGGCCCAGGTTGGCTTTGTCTGTGATGTCCTGGATCGAGATGGCATCATATCCTTCTTCCAGGATCAATGCCATCAGGGCTTCCTGTAACAGTTTGCGTGTACGCTGAACACGACGGTCCATTCTTCTGGCCATGCTGATCTCCTCCATTCCCGAGACATATTAATAAATCGTGTTTATAAATAGACAGTTGATTAATAATAGACTATACGCTATTATAATGCAGCCTGTCTACCTGTCAAGGGCTATTAAGGAAAAATGACAAACTTTTAGATAAAAGGGATAAATTCAAAGGATGTATTTATTATAACCCCAACAGCCCGAAAAAGTCTCGTGGGACGATGTTTGCAGATTAATATATAATTTAACTCCCTGAAATGATGATTTGATACAACCGGTTGGCTTGGTGCGCATCATCAGGCTACCCGAAAGGTCTTCGAAAAATGGCAACACGCACGAAAGCAGAAATTTTGGATGATTTGTCCGTCAGCACAAAGATCCTGGGTATTAATGTCAGCGGGATTAAAACCATTGCAGTCTATGGGGACATGAACGGGTTGGTGTATGAGCGGATGCAAATGGAGACTCCTAACAGACTCCCATTCCTGGAAGGATTTGATGCGGTCTGTTCATTGGCCGATAAATTGCTCAATATCTGTCGTGCCCAGGGACTTGCCAGCCCGGAAGTTATTTCTTTGGCGGTCAGCGGCCCTGTGGATTTGTTAAAAGGGATACTGCTCTCGCCGCCAGATCTGCCGGAATGGCGTGACGCTCAAATTACAGGGCGGTTGCGCGTCCGATACAACCTGCCGGTGTTCATCGAGCATCGCAGTTCAGCCGCTGCCCTTGCAGAAGCCTATTTTGGCGCTGGAATTGGTGTGGAAAATCTGCTGTTAATTGATCAGGAACCTGTTGTTTCAACGGGTTTTGTGTTTGATCGAAAGGTTTATCATGGCGAGCATGATGCTGCAGGTGAGATCGGGCGCATGCGCATGACGATGGAAGGCCCGGCTGGCCTGGGCGACCCGGGGTCGTTGACCGGTTACGCCAGCAGCTACGGTATGGCTGAGCTGGCATCCCTGCGCTTTCCGCAGCATTGGCCCTCGCCGCCGAGGCCTTATGAACTGGTCAAAGCCTGCAACGAGGGCGATGCGGACGCGCTTGCAGTGGTGACCGAAGCGGCAGAGCACCTCGGCAAAACACTGCTCTGGTTGATCTTCACGCTGGATCCTGAAATGGTCCTGTTCGGTCACCCTGGAGATTCGCTGGGCGAAACCCTGCTCACACCGCTGCGCGATGCCGTCTTGAGGTACGGTGGCGGTGAGGCACGGCAGCTTCCCCTGCTCGGTTCTGCCAAATTGGGTGTGCGTCTGGATGACATTGCCGCTATGATGGCTGCTATTGAGGCCTTCAAAACCAGACAGGATTCAAAATAAGGTATAAAAAATGATTTTTGGTTGATTCCGAAATATTGAAAATACTCATCCCAAACCCTATACTTGAGGTGAAAACCACCAGATAATGAGGCTTATGAACAAAACATTTTCATCACGCGAACGCATGCTGGCAGCTCTGAACTGCCAGACGCCTGACCATACCCCCTGCAGTTTCATGATCTTTGGCGCACTTTTAAAACAATCCGATTCCTACCTGAATTTTGTTCAGCGTCAGCTTGATCTTGGTTTGGATGCAACTATTATGCTCCCACTGCGGCAGCCGATCGTGCGCAATGATCATTACAACCTGTACGGCCTGCCTGTGTCTTATGACCCGGAGGTACGTATCGAGGAGCAAACCATTCATGTAGACAGTGAAGAATTACCGGTGATGGTAAAAACTTACCATACCCCCGCTGGAGATCTCACAACCCGGGTGCGCCAGACAGAAGACTGGCGCTGGGGAGACCATGTTCCCTTCCTGGATGATTATCTGATCCCGCGTTCCATTGAATTCCTGGTCGAAGACGAAGAGGACCTGGATGCCTTTCAATTTCTGCTGGCTGCTCCAACTGAAGGGGAGATAAAAACTTTCCATAAGCAGGCTCAACCTCTCAAAGCTTTTGCTGAAGACCATGGCCTGCTTGTCACCGGTGGGTGGGGTGTCGGTATGGATATGCTTGGTTGGGTCCACGGTTTGAACAACCTGGTCTATGATATTTACGACCGTCCTGATTTTCTGCGCAAATTGTTTACCATGATCGCCGACTGGAACCGGCAGCGGATGGCCGTTGTGCTGGAGGCGGGCATTGATTGCTTTATCAAACGCGCCTGGTATGAGAATACAGATTTCTTCACACCGAGCATGTGGAAAGAAATTATCCAGCCGGAGTTGATTGAGGACGTTCGAGCCGCCCATGAGGCAGGCGCTAAGTTCGGTTACATCATCACGGCCAATGCCATGCACTTGCTGGATTTAATTGCCGAATCTGGTGTGGATGCTATCATCGGAATTGACCCCGAAGCTTACGATCTGGACGCCACCAAGGAAAAATTGGGCGGCCGGGTTTGCCTTTGGGGTGGGGTGAACGGTCATCTGACCGTTGAACACGGCTCGCCGGAAGTAGTCAGGGGCGAGGTGTCTGCCGCGCTGCAGTCCCTGGGCCCGGATGGTTTTATCCTTTCACCTGTGGATAATGTGCGCCAAGATACGCCGCAAGCCATGGCAAACGTAAAAGTTTTGATTGAAACCTGGCAGGAGTTGACAGGCCAGCATATTTAAGAGAGACAAACAAAGTTCCACGAGGGACTTTATCCAACGTTTTGAGGACGAGGGCGGGGACAACTACCTCTTTGCTAACCAGTATAATGTGGTTAACCATGTCGAAGGATCAAGCGGGTTACCTCAATCTCTTGACAACAGGCGATCTGGAAAAACGCGTTCATGAGGCGCATCAGCACCTGCTGGACTGTGATGTTTGCCCTTGGGAATGCCGGGTGGACCGTCTGGCAGGTGAGCTGGGTGTCTGCCAGACCGGGGAATTCGCCCAGGTCTGCAGCTTTGGCCCGCATCATGGTGAAGAAAGCCCGATCAGCGGGCGGCGCGGCTCAGGGACGATCTTCTTTGCACGCTGCAACCTGCGCTGCGTGTACTGTCAGAACGCGGACATCAGTCAGGCAACGGTTGGGCGGGATGTAGATGCGGACGATTTGGCCTATATCATGATGGATCTCCAACGGTGCGGCTGCCACAATATCAACTTTGTTTCTCCCAGTCATATCATCCCTCAGATCCTGGCAGGGGTGCTGGCTGCTGCCCGACAAGGCTTGAAGGTCCCGCTGGTGTACAATACCGGCGGTTATGATTCCCTCGAGATGCTGAAGATCCTGGACGGGGTAATGGATATTTACATGCCAGATATGAAATATGGAGATGAGGCAGCAGGAAAAAAGTATTCCCTGGTCCGGGATTATCCTGAGGTTAACCAGCAGGCAGTCCTCGAGATGTACCGTCAGGTAGGGGATTTGACGTTGGATGAAGAGGGTATTGCCACCCATGGGCTGTTGGTGCGTCACCTGGTTCTGCCCAATGACATTGCAAATACTGAGAAGATCCTGCGTTTCCTGGCAGAGCATGTTTCAAAGGACACCTATCTTAATATCATGGCCCAATATCATCCCGCTTATAAGGCGGGCGAGTATCCGGAATTAGATCGGTCCTTGCGGCCGAAAGAATATCGGCGTGTGGTCCAAATCGCCCGAGGTTTAGGGTTGACGCGACTGGACGTTTAGGTCAAATGATTTGGATTTTTCGTAACCAGAATTATAAGATTGCTTGATTTAAGCCCAAACCTGGATTTTATGTAAAGCACAGCAAAGAGAAAAACATCAGCCATGATACAATTTCTTGCATGAGTGGATTAATCACCGGCGACCAGCCGATTGGGATATTTGACTCCGGGGTGGGAGGCCTATCAGTTTTGCGCGCCATCCGTGACGAATTGCCTGGCGAAGATGTGCTCTACTTTGGCGATCAGGCTCACATCCCTTATGGTCCCAGGGCTAAGTCGGAAATTCGGGCGTTTTCCAGTGGGATCACGCGTTTTTTATTGAATCAGAACGTCAAACTGATCGTAGTAGCGTGCAACACAGCCTCTGCGGCAGCACTGGAATATTTACGAAAATCATATCTGGAAGTTGCCTTTGTTGGGATGGAGCCGGCGGTGAAACCCGCAGCAGAGGCCACACAGACCGGGAAGGTGGGCGTCCTTGCCACCCCCACAACTTTTTCTGGAGAATTGTATGCTTCTGTGGTGGAGCGCTTTGCCCGGGGCGTTGAAATTTATAAAAGCACCTGTCCGGGGTTGGTGGAACAGATTGAAGCGGGAAAACTGCAGGATGCTGATACCCTTGCCATTCTGGTTGAGGCGTTGGCGCCTATGCTGGCTGAGGGAATAGACACCATCGTGATGGGCTGCACCCATTATCCCTTTGTGATATCCATGATCGAGGAGATCACTGGCCCAGAGGTGCGCACGATTGACCCTGCTCCGGCGATTGCCAGGCAGGTGCGGCGGGTGTTGACAGAGGATGTTTTACTCAATCAAAGAAGCGAAGGGGGCAGGTTGGGATTTTTTACCAGTGGCGATCCGGAAAAAATGGCGAATTTACTGCCGCGTTTACTTGGCGAAACCGGCCCGGTCCATAAAGCCCGTTGGACAGAGGGTCCTGATCCTGCGCTCCGGGTTTGATCCGATGGGTCCTGCTCTTCTATTGAATTATTTGCTCAAATGGGTTATCGTGCAAAGGTTACTTATTCATCCCGGATAATGGTAGAACTGCTGGAGCCGTTGGGGTGGGAAGTGACAACCTGGCCCTCTTTGATTAATAAACCTTCATAACGGCGTTCACCGGCCACAACGTGCCAACCGCTCAGGATGAGAGGCAGGGGTTCTTCCACTCCGACCCATTCACCATTGAACTTTCGGGTAAAGTGCAGATGTGTGCCGCTGGCGTTGCCGCCTTCGCAGGATGGATGTCCAATGAGTTGGTCCTGCTCAAGCCAGGTGTTCAAACTCGCGCGGTCTTCTTCAGCCATATGTAAATAGATCAGCACCCAGCCGGTGCCCTCATCGCCATCGCCATCAAGATCAAGGGCGACCACCCCCCGTTCTGAACGAACTACCAGCCCGGGTGCGGCGGCTGTCGCCCATAGCGCAGAAATTGCACAGGGAGGTTCACCTGTTACAGGGGCGAAGTCCAGCGCACCGAAGGGCGTACCGGTTTGCCATGTGATATGGGGACCGCCGGTGAGGCTCCAGATCTCGCCAATGGGAAAGGGCAGGGCAAGTTCTGGGGCGGTTGTTGTGGCAAGCAGGTAGGGTTCAACCTGGAAGGCGCGTTCATGGTAGTCGCCGAACATTCTCTGGTAAAACAGCAGAAACTCTCCCGGTTCAATCAATTGGGACGTCCAATGTTCTTCTTTGTATAAATTGGCAAACAGGTGCATCAGGGCGACGCTGCCCGCATTCAATGTTGGTGATAAGCGGCCTGTCTTTCCCCCGTAAAAGGTCAGCTGGGTGAAGCTTCCTTCCCGCCAACCGTAAAAGCCCTGGGCAAGCAGCTTGGCAGTGATCATCAACTCGTTATACAGCCCGGTGTCCCTGGCGCCGTAACCAATGGGATAGTCTTCTGAAACAGCGCCGTCGGGCGATCCCAGAACCCAGCCGGAGCGGTATTCAAGGAAGGCCAGCAGCAGGCGGGGATTGGTGCTCGTTTCCAGCGCAACCCAATGCACGATCTCGGGGCCGGTGAGGGTTTGTCCTTTGACTAGTTCTGAATAGCCGGCTAGAAAACCACCAGCCTCCTGAATGAAATCAATGGTATCAAAATCGCCCACGCAGGGACCATAGGTTACCTCGCAGTCGGGGAGGATGGCGGCATGGTGGGAAAGAACGCTTTCGAGCTTGTTTGGCATTTCGACCAGCACGCCGACAGGGAGCAAGCCCGTTGAGGAGAATGGGGCATTGGATTGGATCGCATCAGTCGGCACATTGAAACGCGCTGCCAGGGCAGGAAGGGTGTCACCTTGTTGCGTGGTATAGGTGATCACCTCGTCGCCGAAGATGGCTGGCGGTTCCACAGCAGGCAGTTCCTGTACAGATAACGTTGGTGTGGGGTCCTGTGTTTGCGGTGTGAGTTCCGTGGGGTTTAAAATACGCGCGATCTCTGTTTGCCGCTGAGGGGAGTCGGGGAGCGCGGTGGGCAGGTTCTCCGGCAGATGGCAGCCGGTGAGGGATAACGGAATTATTAAAAATAGCAAAAGAAGCTTGTGAGAGCAGAATGTGTTCTCAGGCTTTTGATGTTGAGAGAAATAAGGTTTCATAAGATTTTGACGGAATTGGCTGCGATTATGTTCCCAACAATAATGGGCTTATCGGAAGAAGATCGGAAAGATCAATTCATAGTTCAGGTTTGTTCTTGCCGTATAGATCACCAAAGCGAAATCCTGATCGGTTCCATCGCCAAAATTCGGGACGCCGTCACCGCTGATGTTGGCCGCGGTAACAGTGAAAGTGATCTCGCCGGGGGGGAGATCTGCCAGAAAAATTCCTTCGGTATTGTTCTTTCCATCGTGTATGCCGCCCTGGATGGAATATCCATCCGGGCCAAACTGGTTGCCAAAATAAGTTTGTCCGCTGACCTTCACTGCAAGATCGAGGTCATTCACCCAGGCTGGTTGTGATCCTCCGCTGCCGTGTCCTGGTGCGTCGGTCCAAACCAGCATGGCGCGCAGTTCCGTAGAATCAGCGTTTGTAGTGATCGTAGTTGACCAGGTTGCTCCGGTATGATCCAGTATGGTTTCCTGGTCGAAATACCAAACTGCGCCGGGCGGATCCAGGACTGCACCGGCATTGAGCCGCCCCCAGCCCTGTTTACTGTCAAAAGGATGACCGAGGATCCCCCCATCGGCATCGTGGTGGCCAGCCAGATCATGGGCGACGGGCAGGAAGGCAGCCTTCACCAGAGCCGGGCTCGGGTTAACCCCAAACTGGTTTCGATATTTTTCATAAAAGAGGGCCACAGCACCGGTGACATGGGGCGAGGCCATGCTGGTCCCTTCCATCAGGCCATAGGAATCGCCAGGGTAGGTGGAGTCGACAAAGACACCCGGAGCCACCAGGTGCGGGATTTTTCGCCCATCCAGGGCAGGGCCGTGGGCAGAATTATTTGAAATATCATTAATTTTTCGACTGTCCTGAGTGCCATCTGGCTTCTGGAGATAGGTTGATCCAACCGTGAGGATGTTTTTGGCTTCGTCCGGCGTTCCCTGGGAAGAAAACCCGCCATTGCCGTTCATAATTGAAAGAATGTAGGTCAGCGTCTGGTTTCCAGGAGAGTTCAAATCCGCGTCGCGCACGCCGATGTCCACCAGGCGGGTATCGTAATCATAGCCCCGGGGGATGTCTGAAGGCCCCCAGCTATTGCCTGAAATAACGGCATTATTGCTGACGGATTCCCGCATCAGGATTGTCATCCTATCAGGTTCATCCCATACACTTTTAAAAATCTGTTCAATAAGGCCCGCACCCGGGGCCATCCCCAGGCCGCGCAGGAATCCATTTGAGTCGGTGATGCCAGAGGCACCGTCGCCAGCCATGATCCCGGCGGTATGAGTCCCATGGGCGTGGCTGGCATTGTTTCCACAGGTGTTGCCAAGGCAGGGCTGCATGCGGTTTATAAGGTCGGGATGGCTTTCATCAATCCCGCTGTCCACGTTGGCGATGGTCACGCCACTGCCGGAAAGTCCGAGGGTTCTGAGCCAGTTTTGATAGCCCGGAAAAGCCAGCCCGGCGCCATTGATGTTGCCGGCATTGATCTGGTTGCCAATTTCACCCCGGTTCCCACCATCTACAGGAAGAGGATGAACAGCATAAATGCCCGGAAGCGCGGCAATCTCATCAAGTTGATTCAAAGGAACAATGAGAGAAATCGCATTAAAGATCGGGTCGCCCTGCTCGACCTGGGTGAGCCATTCGGAACCTAACGCTTCAAAATTCTCGCGAAGGGCTTTTAGATCCTGCCCCTGGTAAGCGATCACCCGGACGAGGATGGGGTCAGTTCCTGAAATGCGGGTATTTGGTTGCATTGATTTGATGGGGCGATAGTGGGCCACCTGACGAACGAAGGGCTGAGCCAGGCTCTTTTGGAGGATGGCAGGAGAGCCCCAAACAATATAGGTAAAGGGATGCTGATATTGGAGGATTTCCACGCCGTCTGCCTCAAGCGCATCCCGCCATTCATCTTTGGTGGGGCCGTAGAACTGCACAAGATAAAGTCCCGGGTCATCAGGCTGAATTTTCTCAGCCGGGTCAAAATTGGATGGGGAAGCCGTGCTGAAAGGGCTATCCCTTCCATCGTCCATTGGCAGTGAGAAAGGGGATTCATAAACCTGGTAATCGATTTTGTTTTGATCAAGAAGGAATAGGTCTGATTGTGGAAGCACGCCCCAAAGAAAGGCGCCATAGTCAATCAATATCTCAAAGGGGATGTCAACCGTTCGCATCCCATCGCCTGTTTCGCCTGTGATGCGAACCCCGACTGGCGCATCCATGCCCGCGCCGGGGACCGTGATAAAGACCAGCAATAAACCGGTCAGTATGGCGAGAAATGCGAGGAATACTCTGCGTGTCATTCGCCTGCCCAAACTGGAAGTACCCATAATGGGTTAATCATACATGGGATGGTGTGAATCAGCAAATTGACGTCACCTAAACGCGGTTTATTCCAAAAGTAAAGTTTTTTTATTTTACTTATTTGAATATTGACGATTGGGACGATGGCCCGCCTAACAAGATCGGGTGTGTGAGAGGCCAGCGTGAACGCAGGGCTGCGGTCCGCTCATCTGGCTGGTGGGGATACCAACCAAAACAAAATTACAGCCGGAACAATATCTTCAGCCTAAACCTGGTTCTAAGATAAACTGTAGCGGAACGCCGATCAGCTTGACGCGCTGGCGTACTTTTCCAAACCATTGCGGAACAGCCAGGAAGCGCCCAGCAGTGCTCCCAGGGAGAAGGCCAGTGTCAGAGGAAGCATGATTGGCGAGAGCTGGCCGGAAAGTGCCTGAGCGGGAATGGTAGTCATCAGGCCCAAAGGGATGATCCATGTCAGGATCAATTGCAGCCAACCGGGGTAAAGCCCAACCGGATAGCGAGCCAGCTGAAATAAATCGTTGATCACCCAGGTGAATAAGAACCCCGGATTCAAAAACACGAGTGCAGAGAAGGCCAGGAGGACTGCGTAAAGCAGGATTGCCCCGGCGAGAAGTGTGACCAGAAAACTTAGCAAGGCACCCAGCGTGAGGTTCGTGCCCATCAGACTGATGGCATAGCCTAA
>JBMCLF010000036.1:0-11432 GCA_048615215.1 Candidatus Brevefilum sp. | reverse complement strand
AATGCCTTCAACCAGGACATCAGCGGCTGGAATACCAGCAGCGTCACCGACATGAGCGATATGTTCCATAACGCCAGCGCCTTTGACCAAAATCTCGGTGATTGGACCGTCACTGCGCTAACAGCAGCAAATGGAATGTTTGATGGAGTTGCCCTTTCCACTGTCAACTATGATCCCCTGTTGATTGGCTGGAATGCACAAGCACTTCAGACAGGGGTCACCTTCAGCGGTGGGAACAGCATCTATTGCCTCGGCGAAAGCGCCCGAGATAATATGGAAGACATCTACGGTTGGGAGATCACCGACGGCGGCATGAATTGTTCTCCCTTTATCATCACGGTTAAAACGGACGCAGATGGTGAGTCTGACAATACACAATTCACCATCCCAACTCACCCGGCTGAGGATTATAACTACAATGTGAATTGCGGTGCCGATGATGCAGATAACGGATTTAGTGTAACCGGAGACTTTACCTGCAGCTATGGTTCTGCAGGGACATACACCATCCGCATCATAGGCAACAACGAGGATGGGAGCGGCTTCCCGCGCATCTATTTCAACAATGGCGGTGATAAGAATAAACTGCAGACCATCGAACAATGGGGCACCGGTCTCTGGAGCTCAATGGGTTCTGCTTTTTACGGGTGCCAGAATCTGGGTGGACAGGCTTCGGACAACCCCAATCTTACCGATGTCACCGACATGAGCGATATGTTCCATAACGCCAGCGCCTTCAACCAGAACATCGGCGGCTGGAACACCAGCACCGTCACTAATATGAGCAATATGTTCCATAACGCCAGCGCCTTCGACCAAAATCTCGGTGGATGGACCGTCACTGCGCTAGAAAAAGCAGACGGGATGTTTGATGGAATTACTCTTTCCACAACCAACTACGATGACCTGTTGATCGGCTGGAATGAACAAGAACTGCAGAAAGAGGTCATGTTCAGCGGCGGGAACAGCACCTATTGCAGCGGAGAAAGCGCCCGAGAGAATATGATCAATACCTATGAGTGGACGATCACCGACGGCGGCATGGATTGTGGCTTGTTTGAATACATATTCCCCCTATTTCGGCACTAAGCCTTCAAAAGAAACCCTCTCGATTCGACAAAAAGCCTGCCCTGTTTTCGTAAAAATAAGCATAAACAGCGGCAGGCTTTTATTAATCAAGCCATTTTTGAAAATCACTCACGAAAGCAATGCGTGCTTCTCAATCGGCGGTTAATGATCAACAGGTTGCAAACCACTTAGGGTATTTTCCAAAAAACCAGAGAATAAACCTTTGGATCGGTTGCCTCAAACCAAGCAGACTTAAAAACAATACTTAAGGTGATGCTCCCTATTGGGCCGTCTCCTCGAAAATGTCTGAGCAAGCTCATTAAGCGTCCTCCATTACACCCATTTTTATTTTCTCAGTTCTTTGTGGACCTTCTCTTTATCGACCACTCGCATTATTAAACCGTGGTCGATCGCTTCCAACTCGGTGCAAAAGCTCAATTTCCTCCCATGTCTGGGAAATCTCTACTTTGGTTGTTCTGATTTGACCAAACAAAGGACGCTATAATAGGACTATGAACCGGGATCGATTAATTGGAACTATTGCGGGAATCATTGCTGAAACACCTTCTGCAGACCCTTTACGTGTTGCGGTGGATGGGGTGGATGCTGCAGGCAAAACAGTCTTTGCCAACGAACTGGCAAAAGCCCTTGGATCTACTCATCGTCAGGTGATCCGCGCCAGCGTGGATGGGTTCCACCTGCCCAAAGCGGTCCGCAGACAACAAGGACCGCTCTCCCCTGAAGGTTTTTACATGGATTCCTACAACTACCCGGCATTGATCGAACTTCTTCTTTTGCCCCTGTCGCTAAACGGTGACCGGCAGTATCGCACAGCGGTTTTTGACGTCCGCCGGGACCGGGCGGTTCAGGTGCCCTGGCAGACTGCGGAAAACGATGCCATACTGGTCTTTGACGGTATTTTCCTGCTCCGCCCAGCCCTGCTCCCCTACTGGGATTTAACCATCTTTCTGCACGCAGATTTCGAAAATACCATCGCCAGAGGCGTAGCCAGGGATAGGTCACTGTTTCAAAGCGAGGATGAAGCCCGGCACCGATATGAGCAACGCTATATCCCGGGCCAGAAAATTTATTTTATCGACGCCCATCCGCTTGACAAAGCGGACATCCTCATTGACAATAATATTCTAGAAGACCCTGAAATCATTAACAAACTTGAAACATCCCAAAGAACCGATCACCGCAAAGAATAGGATAGAGAAAAATGGAGAATAAAATGCATTTCCCATCCCCATTCTACCGCTGGCGTCCTCATCCATGGCACGGCCTGGAAGTTGGGCCTGAACCCCCCAACCGAGTTTACGCCTATATCGAAATGACCTCTTTTGACTTCATCAAATATGAGGTGGATAAAGTCACCGGTTATCTTTACGTTGACCGGCCACAGCGCACATCTTCCCTGACCCCATCATTGTATGGCTTCATCCCGCGCACCTATTGCGACGAACGCGTGCGTGAACTTTCCGAGGGGGCTTCCAGGGGCGACGGTGATCCTCTGGATATTTGTGTCGTCAGCGAACGCCCCATCAACCGTTCTGAAATCTTTCTGAATGCGATCGTGGTTGGCGTTATCCAGCTTCTCGACCATGAAGAAGCTGACGATAAGATTGTCGCCGTGCTCGAAAATGACCATATTTATGGACATATTCACAGTATCGATAATTTGCCTGATGTGATCGTAGAGCGGTTGAAGCATTATTTCCGGACCTATAAAATGATTGAGGGCGAGGAACACACCATTGAGATCATCGGCACATATGGCCCAGAAAAAGCCAAGAAGATCATTCAAGCAGCGATCAAAGACTACAATGATGCCTTTGGTCGGGAATAATCCAAAGCAACTTGCTGCCATAATAACAAAAACTCAGCTTGTCAGGAATCACGCCTCAAGCTAAAATTCAAGCATGCGTTTTGACTTGTTTTCGCTTTTCCCTGAAGTATTTGATTCTTATCTGAATACCAGCATCCTTAAGAGGGCGCAGGAATACGGCGCTCTGGAGGTGCGCGCCCACAACATTCGCGATTGGGCCACCGACAGGCACCACACCACCGATGACACACCCTATGGCGGGGGCGGTGGGATGGTAATGAAGCCGGAGCCAATCTTTGATGCGGTTGAAGATGTCCTCGGCTCGCCACCGGGTTGCCCGGTGATCCTGCTCTCTCCACAGGGCCGGAGCTTCACCCAGGAAATCGCCTTTGAGCTTTCGCACCACAAGCAATTGGCGCTGATCTGCGGCCGTTATGAGAGCGTGGATGAACGCATCCGCCAGCATCTGGTAACTGATTCAATTTCAATTGGCGATTACGTCCTGACCGGCGGCGAACTTCCCGCTCTGGTCATCATTGATGCCGTCACCCGGCTGCTTCCGGGCGTTCTGGGTGACCCGGAAGCCCCCCATGAAGACTCCCATGCCGCCGGATTGCTGGAATATCCCCATTACACACGGCCGCCGGTATTCCGCGACTGGCGTATCCCGGACGTGCTGCTATCGGGGAATCATGCTGAGATTGCCCGATGGCGGCGGCGGGAATCCCTGCGCCGGACCTTCGAACGCCGGCCCGACCTGTTGGAGAAAGCCGATCTCAACCAGGAAGACCTGGAATTCTTAAAAGACCTGGGCTACAGGCCCGAAAACCAATCCCAACCTTCATTCCAAGACTGACGGAGAACCCATGCAACCCAAACGACTCAATTATCTTAAAACTTTTTTACTTGGCTTCGGTTTTTTCGGGGTCAGCGTGATCTGGGGCACCTATAATGCCTTCGTCCCGCTGTTCCTGGCCAATAAATTCGATATTCGCCCGGGTTTTATTGGCTTTTTTATGACCATTGACAATATCGCTGCGATCTTCATCCAGCCAGCGGTGGGTGCCTGGTCAGACCGGCTGCGTACGCGCATCGGCCGTCGCCTGCCGTACATCCTGGTGGGCGCGCCCATTGCCGCTCTGGCTTTTGGCATCATTCCCCTGGCCTCTGTCCTGCCGATCTTCATGGCCAGCACGGTCACGCTGATCCTCTCCATGGCCGTCTGGCGTACGCCGGTTGTGGCTCTGATGCCCGATATTACACCCTCGAAGTTCCGATCGCAGGCCAACGGCGTGATCAACTTTATGGGCGGCGTGGGGGCGATCATCTCTTTCCTGGTCGGCTCACAACTTTATGACATTAACCAGGCCTACCCCTTCTGGTTGGGGTCCGCACTGGTATTGCTGGCGGCCTTACTCGTGTTCATCTTCATTCGTGAACCAAAAGTCTTCGAAGAGAATCCAGAAGTTAAACGCCCCAAACTGCTCAAGAGCTTGCAAGCTATCCTCAAAGAAGAGGATAAAAGCGCCATTCGCATCTTCCTGGCGATCATGTTCTGGTTCATCGCCTATAACGCCATTGAGGCTTTCTTCACCCTGTATGCGAACAAGCATCTCGGAATGGCAGAATCAGATGGTGTTCGTTTGCTCACCCAGTTATCGCTCTTATTTGTCATTTTTGCCCTGCCCGCAGGGCTGATTGGCGGGAAATTTGGGCGGCGAAAGACCATTGCCACCGGCATCACCTTTCTCGGCACCTGCATGCTCCTGATGGCTGTGCTTCCCGTGAACTTCCTGACGAATTTATTGTTTACTCTGCCCGTCCTGGGCGAAGTGCCTGTGGTGGGCGTAATACTGATGTTCGCTGGGATCGGCTGGGCTTTTATTAACATCAATTCCCTGCCCATGGTCGTGGACCTGACCGATGCCGTGAAAATTGGCACTTACACTGGCCTTTACTATCTTTTCTCGACGATGGCTGCTATCCTGGGGCCAAATATCAATGGGTTATTTGTGGAACTGGCCGGGGGTGACTATTCAGTGATCATGTTCATCGGTCCGGTCTTCATGATGTTAGCTTTATTGATGATCATCGGCGTACGTCGTGGAGAAGCTCAACCCGAAGTTAAATTATCCGATAATTAAAATTCCATTAAAAATCATGGAATTGCTTGCCGTTGACATCAAACACGATTATACTTAACGAAATGGTTCACCTAAACCATTATCCCAAAACAATCATATAGGAGGAGTTAGAGTATGTCGAAAAAGCTGTTAGTTGTATTGACCGTCCTGGTCATCGGCAGTGTGTTTTTAGCTGCCTGTGGCCCAGCGGCCGATGGCGGTGAATCCGTCTATGTCTGCCAGATCACCGATACGGGTGGAATCGATGACAAATCGTTCAACGAGACTGCCTGGAATGGTGTTCAACAGGCTGAAGAAGAATTTGGTATCCGTTCAAACTACCTCGAATCAGAAGAGGTGGCCGATTACGAAACCAACATTAACGCCTTCATTGATGAAGGATGTGACCTGATCATCACTGTTGGTTTCCTCATTGCTGATGCCACCGCAGAAGCAGCCGAAGCCAACCCCGAGCAAAAATTCTCAATTGTTGACTTTGCGTATGACCCAACGATTTCCAATGTTGTCGGACAGGTATTCGAAACCGATGAGGCTGCTTTCCTCGCTGGCTATGTCGCAGCTGATGTATCCGAGACCGGTGTGGTTGGCACATTTGGCGGCCTTCCGATCCCAACAGTGACGATTTTCATGGATGGCTTTGTTGCAGGTGTTGAACAATACAACGAAGACAACGGCACTGACGTCCAGGTTATTGGATGGGATCCGGAATCCGAATCCGGCAGCTTCACCAACTCCTTTGATGACCAGCAGCTTGGTCGTGAAACAGCTGTCTCAATGATGGATGAAGGTGCGGATATTATCATGCCCGTTGCAGGCCCTGTGGGACTTGGTGCTGCAGCCGCCATCCAGGAACGTGGGAATGCCTACGTGATCGGTGTCGACTCTGACTGGTTCCTGACCAGCCCGGAGTATAGCGATATCATCCTGACTTCAGTGATGAAGAAAATGGACGCCACGACCCTCGCGGTTATCGAAGATGTTATCAATGACGAATTCGAAGGTGGAACAGTGGTTGGCACACTTGAGAATGATGGCGTCGCCATTGCACCCTTCCACGATCTTTCCAATTTGATCTCTGATGAGCTTCAGGGAAGGCTTGATGAACTGCGTCAAGCGATCATCGACGGAGATATCGTTTTGGAGTGACCTCATTAAGTTACAATTTTCGGGTTGGAGTAAAAAACTCCAACCCGAATTTTTTATAAATGTCCATTTTTCCAAATCATTTTTGCAGAAACGGAAATTTTTATGACTCCCGTACTTGAATTAAAGGGAATTACAAAAAGATTCCCCGGTGTCCTTGCAAACGATAACATCGATCTCACCCTTAATAAAGGTGAGATTCTGGGTTTACTGGGAGAGAATGGCGCTGGAAAGACCACCTTGATGAACATATTATATGGTCTTTACCAGCCCGATGAGGGAAATATTATCATCAGGGGAGAAGAAGTCAAAACAGAATCTCCAACAGATGCAATTAAATCCGGCATTGGAATGGTACATCAGCACTTCATGCTCATCCCCGTATTTACAGTGACGGAAAATGTCATGCTGGGTGAAGAGTCGATTAAATATGGTGATTTTCTCGATCGCCAGGATGCAGCCAGTAAAATCCGCAAAATTTCTGAAGACTTTAATCTCCAGGTTAATCCCGACAACTATATCCGGGATCTGCCGGTAGGTGTTCAGCAGCGGGTGGAAATCATCAAATTACTCTATCGGGAAGCGGAAATTCTCATTTTTGATGAGCCAACCGCCGTTTTACCGCCGCAAGAAGCCGACGAGCTTTTTGGAATCATGAGATCCCTTTCTGAAAAGGGTAAATCAATTATTTTTATCACCCATAAATTACGCGAGGTTTTAGATATCGCAGACCGTATCATGGTCATCAGGAACGGGGCCGTCGTCGGTGAAACCACACCTGAAGAAGCTGACAAAAATTCCCTGGCGTCAATGATGGTTGGAAGAGAAGTCATCCTGGAAGTTGAAAAAGCCAAGAAAGAAGCTGGCGATCTGGTCCTTTCGGTAAAGGACCTGGTTGTTGCGGATAAATTTAATAATATCGTGGTTGACCACGTTTCAATAGATGTCCATGCGGGTGAAATTGTTGGCATTGCTGGCGTTCAGGGAAATGGTCAGACTGAATTAATCAATGCTCTCACCGGTATGGAACAACCCGCAGAAGGGACAATTACCTTCAAAGGTCAGGATGTCACCAAAGCAACCCCTCGGAAAATTACAGAAATCGGATCTGCACATATTCCTGAAGATCGGCAGAAAGACGGATTGGTTCTGGACTTCCCAGTCGCCGAAAATCTTGTCCTCTGCACCTTTTACAAAGAACCGTATGCTAAAGGTGTAATATTGCAATATGAGACAATCCTCGATCGTGCCAATAAATTAATCAAGGACTTTGACATCCGAACACCGACCGCCTTAACCCCAGTAAGCTCATTATCAGGCGGTAACCAGCAAAAAGTGATTATTGCCAGGGAACTTTCACGGCCGGTGGACCTGCTGGTTGCTTCACAGCCCACCCGGGGACTGGATGTTGGATCGATAGAATACATCCATAAACGGCTTTTGGAAAAAAGGGATGAGGGTGTTGCAATACTGCTTGTGTCCCCTGAATTAGATGAGGTGATGCAATTATCCGACCGCATCGCGGTAATGTACCGCGGAGAAATTATCACTGATCTGCCAAACAAGGATCTAACTAAAGAACAGGTCGGACTGATGATGGCAGGGATTCCGCCTGAAGAAGCCTTGAAGTCCAAGGATGAACTTGAAAAAGAACCGGCTGGTTAAGGAGGTGCTGGATTGAGTCAAAAAGAGAACAACAAAAAAGATGCAGGAAAAGTATTTCTAGATGAGGTAAACAATCAAGGCTCAGAAAAAAAACCGGGGAAACGTTCGCTCTGGCGGGTTACCTCGGTTCCACTGCTTTCTATTTTAACCGGACTGATCATTGGTGCTGTTCTCATTGCCTTGACCAGTACAGCTGTCTATGATGCCTTTAGTGAATCATTTTTTAACGGAATCGGAACAGCTTTCAGCGAGATATTTACTTCTTACAGGTCACTCTTTCAAGGAGCCATAGGCAGTCCGGTTCGGATCATTAATGCCCTGTCCTCAGGGGATGCTGCACAAATCCGCTCAGCTCTCAATCCTTTCCTTGAAAGCCTGGTACAGGCAACGCCCTACATTTTTGCTGGTCTGGCAGTTGCCCTGGGCTTCAGGTCTGGCCTCTTCAATATTGGTGTGGAAGGGCAATTTTTCATCGGTGCTGCCTGTGCAACTTTTGTTGGATATGCAGTCAAAGGTTTGCCTGTTTATATCCACATGCCCCTGGCGTTTATTGCTGGCGGCTTAGGTGGTGCCTTGTGGGGATTTATTCCAGGCTTTCTCAAGGCCACTACCGGTGGGCATGAAGTCATCAATACAATTATGATGAACTACATTGCCTTCCGCCTGACGGAGTGGCTGCTGTCCGGGCCGATGACGCGCCCGGGGTCAGGTGGATTACCAAGAAGCCCAATTATTGAAGAGACCGCCCAGATACCGCGATTTTTCCAGAGTCCAATTCGCCTTCACCTGGGATTCTTTTTCGCTCTTGGTTTCGGATGGTTGGTTTGGTGGTTGATGTTCAAAACAAAATGGGGGCTGACCTTGAGAATAGCAGGCGCCAGTCCCGAAGCAGCCAAATATGCCGGCATAAGTGTTCCGGCCACTATGATGATTGGGATGGCACTTTCGGGCGGTTTAGGCGGATTAGCTGGTGCAACCCAGATTCTGGCAGTTAACCGCTCCATGGCACTGGGGCTATCTTCGGGATATGGCTTTGACAGCATCGCCCTGGCATTGATTGGTAACAATCATCCACTGGGAGTGATATTATCCTCGATATTGTTTGGCGTCCTCCGCAATGGCGCCACCAAGATGATGGTTGTCGCCAGGATTCCGATTGATATCATCGATGTCGTTCAGGCGGTCATTTTGATGTTTGTCGCCGCTCCAGCCATTATCCGAACCATCTACCGCCTGCGTGAACCAAAAGAAGAAGAAAAGACTGTCTTTGTCAGTGGCTGGGGAGGAGGATAAATATGTCAACCTCAGAACAAGTCATCAAATATGAGCGCATCTATGAAGTCTCGCCCACCAGGAAACTGGTCATGGGGATTGTTGAACTATTAATTGCTGCATTTATTTACCTCGTCTTTGTTCGCACTGTATCACCCGAATTAATGACCAGATTTGTAATGACGCCGGGTGGCATCACCATCGGAACAGCAGGAAACTGGGTGATCCCATCACGCCTTACATTGATTCTGCTGACCATCCTCTGTGTACTGATCGGTGGATTTCAGTTGTTCAAAGGCTTTGGTCGAGCAACCAACGCCCTGGTTGGCTTGTGTGGGTTATTCCTGATATTTAGTTTTCTAACCTGGCAGGCGGCTGGCAGGTCTTTAAACCTTGCAGGCATGTTGACCAGCGCTGTCCTTCTTGCAGTGCCCATCACCCTGGGTGCTTTTTCTGGCGTATTGTCAGAGCGTGCCGGGGTAATTAATATTGCCATTGAGGGGATGATGCTCATGGGAAGTATGTTTGGTGCCCTGTTAGGCAGCGTCACAAATAATTCATTGATTGGGTTGATGGGCGCAATCCTTTCAGCCCTTATCCTCGCTGCGATTCATGCGGTTTTATCCATAAAATATCAGATTAACCAGATTATTTCCGGTACAGTGATCAATATCTTCTCCGTTGGGATGACGTCTTTTTTGTCTCAGAAATTTCTTCAGGAAAACGCGGCGTTAAATAACCCACCCTTATTTCCCCGCATTGCATTGCCCGGGCTGTCACATATCCCGATATTGGGACCAATTTTCTTTAACACAAACTTGTTTGTGTATATAATGTTCATCCTGTTGATCATCATCCATGTTGCCCTGTTCTCAACTCGTTGGGGGCTGCGCCTCCGCTCGGTGGGTGAACACCCCAAAGCAGCCGATACGCTTGGGATCAATGTGATCAGAACCCGCTATGTGGCCGTCCTCCTTAGCGGAATTGTGGCTGGGATTGGAGGTGCTTTTTTCACCCTCGGTTCTGTAGGACGGTTTGATGAAGGCATGACGGCGGGTAAGGGCTTCATTGGCCTGGCGGCCATGATTTTTGGTAACTGGACCCCCCTTGGTTCACTTGGGGCAGGCTTCCTGTTTGGTTTTTCTGACGCAATTGGATCAAAGCTCTCCTTGTTAGGCAGCAGTATCCCGTCGCAATTTATGGGGATGGCTCCTTATTTGATCACAATGATCATTCTGGCAGGCTTTATTGGAAAGGGTCAGGCTCCTGCTGCCGATGGCGAACCTTACGAGAAAGAGTAAAAGCGCAAGAACAGCCATAAATCAAAACTATAACCATCCGGCAAAATATCCCCGGATGGTTTTTTGTTTCCTGTGAGTATAATAAAAACATTGCAGATAAAAACGAAGGAGGTCTATGTCGTTGGCAAAGCCGGTTTATCTGGATTACAATGCCACCACCCCGCTCACCGATGAAGTCATCGAAGCCATGCGTCCGTTCCTTGAACAGCATTTTGGCAACCCTTCATCACAACATCAATACGGCCGCATCACCTATCAGGCTGTTGAAACAGCCCGCCGGCAGGTGGCAGGGTTGATCCGCGCTCACCCTGACGAGATCATCTTCACCAGCGGCGGGACCGAATCCAACAACATGGCATTGAGCGGCGCAGCCCGAGCAGGGGGCGAAAAGCGACGTCATATCATCACCAGCGCCATTGAGCATCCGGCGGTGACAGAGGTCTGCCATTATCTGGAAACGCAGGGTTATGAAATCACAACCCTACCGGTAGACCAATTCGGCCTTGTTTCTCCTGATGATCTCCAGACCGCCCTGCGTTCGGATACTCTCCTGGTGAGCGTGATGCACGCCAATAATGAAGTTGGCACGATCCAGCCAATTATGGCACTCGCTGAATTAACCCATCAAGCGGGTGCTCTATTTCACACGGATGCGGCCCAATCCGTAGGCAAAATACCTGTGACTGTTGATGAGCTGGGCGTGGATTTGCTCTCTATTGCAGGCCACAAACTTTACGCACCAAAGGGTGTGGGGGCACTCTATATCCGTCCTGGCACACAACTCGAGAAGATCACCTTTGGCGCCGGGCAGGAAGGCGGCCTTCGCCCTGGAACAGAAAATGTTCTTGAGATAGTTGGCCTGGGCGCAGCCTCCCAACAGGCAAGGCAGGACCTGGAAACAAACATGGCTCATTTCAAAAAGATGCGCGACCGCCTCCAGGATGGTCTGATTTTTGCCATCGGCGAGGAGAATATCCGTATTAACGGCCACCCTGAGAAACGCTTACCCAA
>JBMCLF010000035.1:0-11496 GCA_048615215.1 Candidatus Brevefilum sp. | reverse complement strand
CGCAAATTTGGTAACTTGATGTTTGGAGCGATTTTAGGCGGTTTGATCGGCAGCGCGCTGGCACTGTGGTTTGCACCAGCACCCGGTGAGAAGACCCGCAATGAGATCGAGGCTTACTTTAACAACCTGCAGGAAGAGGTGAGCCGGGCAGCAGATGAAAAACGAGCAGAACTGGAAGCACAGTTGAACAAAATGCGATCCGGGGAAAATGTCACAATTGAAGGAAAAAAAGCTTAACCTGAGAGCTTAAGAAAATATTATGGTAATTTTTCACCCTCCGATTTTTCGGGGGGTGTTTGACTTTAATTTAGGGGTATGGTTCGGTCTGAGTGGGGTCAGGGGGCGGATAGCCAGGTTCAGTGGGCGTTGAGGTGGGTTCGGTCTGTGTGGGGATGGGGGTCTCATCGGTTGAGGGTGCTGTGGGTGTGGGGATGGGTGCTGTGGATGTGGGTGTTGGCGTTGGCTTGTCAGCAATGGTTTGCGGCATCCGTTCAATGTCCTCCACATAATCGATACTTGCCTGACAGGCACCGGGTTCGAGGAATTTTTGAACATTATCCCAGGTAAGCGGTGCGTTCGAATCCAAAGCCGCCTGGATGGCCTGTGCCAGGCAGCCTGGTCCGGCATTGTAATTGACAAGGGTAAAACGCCATAGATCTTCGTAGATACTGACCTCACCCGCCTGGCGTTGGGTATGGTTATAGAGAATTTGCCCAACCTGCTCACAATTTGCCAGCAAACTTCGGGAAAAAACGCTGATGCTAAAATTTGCCTGACGCAAATCAATCCCCTGAGGGCATTCGGGACAGGCTGCGTTTACATTCTGAACCAGAGCTCCTCTCAGCATTTCCTGTTCAGCAATATCCAGATTGCCAAACCCCTGCTGGCAGCGCGAGGTTTCCAGAATGAGGGGGCAGAACTGTCTGAAGAAACTCGGATTCCACAATAAAACCGTATCAGCCCCCAAATCGCTCAGGTGACCCAAACCGGCTTCTATATAACTTCCAGAAAACCCTGGCCAGAATTGGCTCTCCCTGCTGAAGATATTTTTTAATAATTGGGCCGGAACGCCGGTATTCTGTGCCACCTGGATGATCTCGGCATCGAACTGATTTTGCCACTCGTTGATTGCCGGTCGGGCGGATTCCAAACCGCACTGGTTGGCAATACCCGGCGCTTCAAGCCCACCATTCTGACAAACATCGGCATCTACCAGTCCTTGATCAATGAGATTTCCGGCTAGATAGTAATAGGGTTGGGTGGTGATCAGGGCTTCAGGATGCTCAGGGGAGGACAACCACGCTGGCGGGCCACCCACAGGCGGAAAGGCGGACCAAATTTGCGAACAGGTTGATTCGATCTCACCCATGTACTGAGAGCTGAGGATGTCCACGTACCACTGGGGGGTGTCCTGAACAGGCGCGTCCGGGGCGGCAAAATCACCCCAGGGAATTACCCTCACTTGGGCGGTGAATGTGTCAGATGCATCGCCATAGCTGGATTCGGCCCAGAACTGAACCTGAACCCCTTCATTCCCGGTTACTGGCAGGGGGAGAAAGCATTCGCTCCCTTCACAGGTGAAAGGTTGCTCTCCAATGTATCCCTGGATATTGATGATCTGTTCATTGGGAAGCGGCTCTTCGCCGATGAGATGGAGTTCCGGAAGTTCCCCACAGCGATTTTCTGGCGGCTGCAGAGAACACCCGGCGATATCCACAAAAACTTCGGGGGGGAGAAGACCCACCTCAATCTCACGTGTACCGGGGGTCACATTAGCAAGATGGAAATATAGGCCCGGACATTGTTCAGCTTTAGTGATTTCATCTGAAAACCCGCAGGGTGGTGTGTCGAGCCAATCATTGGCAATATGGGCGCCACAGTAATACTCCACCTCTCCCGGTTCAGGCAAACCTTCATGTTCCACAAATACCTGGCAGATCGGCTGAGAGTTGCTCCACTGCAGCAGCCACCATTCATAGGTAGTGTAAGAAACATTAATCACCACCTTACGTTCCGGGTCTTCAAATTTAAGTCCGTAGGCATCAACCGGGCCAGTACGGGTGAAACTTAACCCCAGCACAACACAGACCAAAATTGCAATGGTTGTAAAAAAAATCCATCTGTGTTTTAGGGTTTGTCTGACCATCATCTTCTTCTCTTACGGATAACCCGGCGGGGTTGGTGTGGGTGTTGTTGTGGTCAAAGTAGTGGTTATCGTTTGTGTTCCGGTAATCGTTGGCGTTGGTGTCGGTGAAATTTCCTGCTGGCGTGTGCCCTGATAGGCGGATGTCAGCTGTGCCTCTAGTGTGGCGACCTGATCGGTCAGTGGTTTTGGGGTCATCACATCATCAATAGCATTTTGAAGCACATTTCTGACTGCATCCCTCCTGGGCAAGAAAACCTGTGCCCTACCCTGGCCGGGCACCTCCCAAAGTTCAATCTCGTCCCAGCCCAGCAAATAGGTGCTGACCCGATCCTGATCTGCTAGCCGCAGGGCCAATGGGATATACTCGAGTACTTCGTTTAGAGACAAATCTGTCTTCACCCAATCTTCATAACTTTTGTACAGCATAGGCAGCTGGATCAGGTTACCATTGCGGGTGAGTTTACGGAAGATAACCCGCATTAACTGCTGCTGCCTGCGCATACGATCGACCTCGTCCATGCCCTCACGAAAGGTTGCGTAGCACAAGGCCAATGCCCCATCCATTTGAACCTGGCCGGCGCGAACACCTCCGCATTTCTGGGGGATAGGATAGAACACTGTGACTTCGATGGTTCCGATGTCGTCAACCAGCCATTGAAAGTCACCGGGATGGGCCAGCACAAATCTACTGGGTGAAACACCAAAGTTATATGCCAGTGTCACCCGCAAAGTCTCAATGCCGCCTAAGGCATATGCGTTCTTGAGGCGCTGCATGGTATAGCCGGGTATGTAAACGTACAGATCGCCAGGTATTGAAACCAGGCTGGCTTTTGATAACCTGGAATGAATGAAGAGCAAATGGACGGCCGTGGTGCTGCCAATAAACGGAGGTTCGGTATCCGAGCCAAGCAAGACCCACACGAGAACTTCATCATCTATCACCAGGTCTCTCAGCGGTGGTGGAATGGGTGTTGCAGGATCTATGCTGGGTGGCGGAAAATCTTCCCATTCCGGCAGGGTAATTTCTTCCCCTGTTTCAACGGGTGTGTGTTCAACCGGTTCTGGCTGCACGGTTTGGGTCGAAGGAAGTGGGGAAAGTGTTGCTTTCGTCTGTGAGGATGGTTCTTGTGTTCTGTTAGCAGTGTTTGATTCTTCAAGTGTACATCCTTGTAACCCCGATCCTAAGAGTGCAACCAAGAGGAATACCAGCGCACCCATATTGGCATTTTGATGGTCTCTTCGCGCGATATTCATATGATTCCAGAATTAGATTATAGCATGAATCAGCGTCAAAATGACCTTTTTCTGGATAAAACGGTAATTACAAAGGATGGTTTTAAGCAAATTGCAGGTTAACGTAGCTGCTGATCTTCCTCTCCGTGGGCGAGTGCCTCAGCGACCACCAGAAAGTCCGTTGCGGAGATCATGCCAACCACCTTTCGGTTCTTGTCCATTACCGGCAGGTGGTGAATATGGTGTTCGCTCATGAGTTGAGCGCACTCGAATATATCTTGTTCGGGACCAATGCTGATAAGCGGGGTGGTCATGATTTCGCGGATTTTAGTCATAGAGGGATCCCTGCCTTGGGCGACGATTTTATCACAGATGTCTGTGGAGGTGACGATCCCATATTCGGAACTGTCATGGGATTTGTTCACGATCAGGCTATTGAGATATCGCCTGCGCATTTTAGAGAGGGCATCAAGTACTTTTTCGTCAGGATCAATATATACAACCAGGTCGATCATCCAATCTTTCACGAGGTCCTGCATGTTCATCTCCTTTGTTGAGTGGTAAGAAATCAGCCCGTCCAGATCAAAAAAAGTAGTAAGGGTCAGGTTTGTGTTTTAAAGATATCTTACAGGAAATGAATTGCCAAATGCAAGTTGATTCAAAATGGGTGATAAGAGAAATTAATCCAGGGCAAAAATTTTTAAGTTATACTTGGAAAGCGTGTGTTGAAAAATTTATTTAAGGAGAAAGCGGATGAAAAAATCTAAGTTAAGCCTTTTGCTGCCCATCATCGGCGGCACCCTCCTGATTGCTGCGGGAGTTATCTTCCTGCTCAATAACCTGGGTTTGCTCAATATCGATTGGGAGATGGTTATTGGCCCGATCTTCGCCCTGGGTGGATTAGTTTTTCTGGTTGTTTTCATCATGGATACGGATAATTGGTGGGCTTTGATCCCCGGATTCGTGCTGATCGCCATTGGTGTGATTATTTTCATGGACCAGAATTTTGAATCCATAGCAGAGATCTGGAGCGGCGCGGTCTTTTTGGGCTTAATTGGCCTCGCCTTCCTGCTAATTTATGTTTTTCACACAGATAACTGGTGGGCAATTATACCTGGCGGGGTTTTGCTGACCCTGGCAGGCGTCACACTTGTTCCAGGTGATGGCGTGATGGGTGGGGTGATTTTCTTCATCGGGCTTGCAATAACCTTCGATTTGGTCTATCTCCTACCTAATCCCTCTGGCAGGCTTACCTGGGCGCTTTACCCGGCAGGCATCCTGTTGCTGATTGGGATCCTGGTTTTGCTCGGTGCAAAGAATTTGATGGATTATGTTTGGCCTGTGGCGCTGTTAATTGCCGGCGGTTTTATTTTAATTCGAGCGCTGAAGAAATAATTCGTCTTTTATTGCGATTCAGCCCCGCGACATGTCTCATCGTGGGGCTGTTTCGATTTAACAATGAAATTGGTTGTGAGGGGATCTGCGATTTTAAACCAGCAGTATCATTTGTTATCTTGAAGAAGGGCTTTTTGCCAGGCGATGATCTGCTGGATTCCCTCTTCTGCCAGTTCGAGCATCTGGTGCAGTTCGTTTCTTGAAAATGGTTGGTT
This sequence comes from Candidatus Brevefilum sp., assembly GCA_048615215.1. Classification (GTDB taxonomy): domain Bacteria; phylum Chloroflexota; class Anaerolineae; order Anaerolineales; family Anaerolineaceae; genus Brevifilum. The sequence goes on along the minus strand of JBMCLF010000035.1, from coordinate 6,507 downwards.
CTCAGCAGTACCCTGAACCTCTACAAAGCGTTTGTCTTCTGTCATGACGATATTCAGATCCACATCGGCCTGGCTGTCTTCAGCATAATCCAGGTCCAAAATGGGATTGCCCTGGACGATCCCCACGCTGACTGCTGCGATTGGCGGGTGAAGCGCCTCGGGCGGCAATTCGCCTGTTTCAATAAGGGGCCTGATGGCCATCGCCAGCGAGAGGTAGCCACCGGTAACAGCGGCGACCCGCGTGCCGCCATCGGCCTGCAGGACATCACAATCGAGCAGGAGGGTCCGTTCGCCGAACAGGTCCAGATTAACTGCCATCCGCAATGAACGACCGATCAACCTTCGTATCTCCTGGGTGCGTCCCTTCAGCCCGCGGGTTTCTCGTGGTGTGCGAGTATGGGTGCTGCGCGGGAGCAGGGCATATTCTGCCGTCATCCATCCGCGACCCTGGCCGGCAAGCCAGCTCGGAACGCCTGACTGAATCGTCAGATTGCACAGAACCCGGGTGTTGCCCCAATTAATCAGCAGCGATCCTTCCGGATAAGCGATGAAATCCGGCGACCTTTTTACCAACTGCCTGTTAAATACATACAGCTAAAACAGGCCTTCATTAATCTAACTTCTGCTTTTGATGATGTCGATTGCTGCTTTGACATTCTTCACCGGTGTGTGCCAGGGGAGGTCGCATCCTGGAGAAAGAATGATGTGTTTTGGATTTGGAAGCCTTTTCAATAGATTTGATACATAGATGCTAACGTCTTCAGGTGCGCCGTTTAGGAGATGTGAGGTGACCGGGATGTTACCCTGCAGAAACACCCCGTACTGATCTGTGAAGGTTTGGATCTCGGACAAATTCACCATTTCATCCAGTGAAAGAATGTTTGCCCCAGTTTGGCACATCAGTTCGATAATTTGTGTTGCGTTTCCACAGATGTGGAGCATCGAATGTGCACCAGAAATGTGGATTCCCTTAAACAAAGTTTGAAAATGCTTTAATAAACATTCTTTAAAGGTGTGGGGTGAGATTTGCGAAGCAACAGGCTCAATGATGCCAATCACATCCATTCCAGCTTCGCGGTAGAGTGCGGCTATTCTTTCAGTCACACAGAATGTAAAATTCAGCAACTTTTTCAGGTATTTCTGGTCGTCAACCAGATCAAAGAAAAGCGCATTGCCTCGCAGGTGGTAAGCTATGGTCAAAGGGCCTGTGACCAACCCGAAAAGTGCTGTTGTCTCCCCGATTTGGGATTTAACCTTTTTCATTGATTCTAAAATTATTGGAAGCCGACCATCCTCTTTGCTGGGCAATTTTTCAGGTAAGTTATGATGGTTTTGAAGGGGGTGGTTTTTCACTGACGGTGGGGCATATTCAGACCAAGCCAGATCGCATCCTAAAATCTCTGCCTCAACCTGGATATCAAAATAAACAGGCAAGCCATCCGGGTGGTATTCTTGATTTGCTGCGATTAAAGACTCAAACAGCTTGTTTGTATCAGTAAGGACGCTTCTGGCGGAGCAGTTTATTAATTTGCCAAAATGAACACCCGCAAGGGGAACCCAGGGGATACGATCAACCAGTTGATGGTTTAGAAAAGCATTGATTCTTTGTTTGCCATTTTGGATTGTCATAGCATACAAACTCTTAGATTTCAGATTGATTGGTTTCGATAATCTTGGATCGCTTTGATCAACTCGCGTTGGCTGGGGATCAGTGAAGAGAACTTTAAGTCACCGTTAATCAGAATACAGGGTAGGTTTTTGATCCCCATCTTTTTCATTCTTGCTACATTCTCAGGTTGGGTGATCTTGTATTCGACCATCTCTACTTGATCTGCCTGTGATTGGGCGGCTCTTTTAGCGGCATCCAACATATAACTACAGGCCGCGCATGTTGCTGAGTCCAGCGTGAAGACTTCCATCAGAGGGATCTCTCGAGCGTTATATTCAGGTATTTTGATCGTATCAAGATCAATCTCTTCTGCCTGGTAGTTGGCCAGGATCATGCGGGTATTGTCCGGATCGCGAATGGCTTCAACAGCAGCGATCACGTTTTCAACCGGTGTCTCATAGGGCATATCGCAGCCGGGTGATATGATGAGGTTCTGATGATTGGGAAGCTTGTCAAGTAGGTCCACGACATATTTCATGTTATCCTGCTGGTTCCCAAGCAGCATAATGGTTGTCAGTGGGATGTTGCCCTGCAGGACAATATTGTATTGATCGGTGATTGGTTTGACCTTGACCATGTCAATGTTCTCATCTACAGCGATGCAGTCTGGATGCGTTTGGCACATCACGTCGATATTTTTAGTGGCGTCACCGCATACAAAGAAGGACGAGAAAGCTCCTTCTGCGCGGATGAAATCAAAAACTTTTTGGAAAGGTTCGGCAAGGAAGTCGGTGAAGGTCCTGGGGGATACTTGTGAGGTCACCGGATCAACGACAGCGATGATGTCCATCCCCGCCTCAAGATACAGGCTGGCCATCTGTAAGGCCACACGCTGCGTGTAATCCATTAGCGCATGGACATAGTCGGGATCATCCATAGTATCAAGAAAAATATCTGTGCCGCGCAGGTGCGAGGCGAGGGTGAAAGGCCCGGTGATCAGCCCGTATAGAGCGGTTGTTTCGCCGACTGCAGACTTCATCTCTCGCATCACTTCCAGAATCATCGGGAGGCGGCCCTGACTTGCTTGAGGTAATTTCACAGGAATGTCTTTTGTCCCTGTCAATGGGTGGCTGGCCACGGATGGCGGCGCATCCTCAGCCCAGGCCAGATCGCAGCCGAGGATCTCGGCTTCAACTTGGAGATCAAATAACACCGGCTGACCATCAGGATCATAAAGCCGGTTTACTTCCAGAAGGGATTCAAGGAGTTTTTCCCCGTTCGTCAGGACTTCCACAGCGGTGTGACCTTTGAGTTTTCCGGCATGCACACCAGCAAAAGGCACCCAGGGGACATTTGACTGGTTCTCGTGTTTGAGGGTTTTCAATAAGCGGGTTTTTCCGGCTGAGCTGGGCATTTGGCTTCCTTAATCGTTGTAATCGGGGGTTCATAATGATTATAGATAGAAATGACAACGTTGTCAACTTGTAATGTCAAACTGTTGGGTCAGAAAACAATCGTTTGTTTGAAATTATCGGTCGTGATGTGGATAATTGACAGGCCAATATTTGTGTTATTTCTGATTTTGATATTATAATTAGCGGGAATGAAATGATTAATTTGACAGCGTTGTCTAAATGGATGAGATCATGTCGGTAACGATTAAAGATGTGGCAGAAAAGGCGGGGTGTTCGATCAAGACCGTTTCGCGTGTGGTCAATGATGAACCGCATGTCACTGAGGAAACCCGAAATAAAGTCCAGGAAGCGATCGATACGCTGGGGTATGCCCCAAACTTCTCGGCACGGCGGCTTGTGCAGCGCAGGTCTTATATGATCTGCGTGTTGTTGCACGAGGCCGGTTTTTACCAGGCGGAAGTCCTCTCGAAGGTCATGGATATCGGCTACCAGCATGATTATGACATCCTGATTCAATCCTATTATCCCTCTCACTCTCGCTCGAAAGAAAAACTTCAATCCTTAATCAATGAGCGACGGGTGGATGGTCTGGTGATCACGCCGCCGTGTGATGTGGACCGATTTCTGTCTGACCTGTTAGCCCGATCGCAAGTGCCGTATGTGCAGATCACGCCGTTGAACCGGACGGCTGACGTGCCTTATGTGACCGGCGATGACTATCAGGGGGCTTATTTGATGACAGAGCGCCTGATACTGATGGGCCATTGGCGAATCGCATTTCTCAAAGGGCCGCGCAATCACCGCACCAGCTTAGACCGGCTATACGGTTACAAGGCTGCCCTGGAAATGTACCGGATCCCATTCGATGAACAACTGGTGGGAGACTCGCTTTATAATTTTGACGGCGGGTATAATGCAGCAAGGATATTGATGGATTTGGACCAACCGCCCACAGCAATTTTTGGCGGCAGCGATCAGGCTGCCATTGGCGCGCTTTATGCCCTGCGAGAGCTTAAAGTTGAGATCCCAAAGCAGGTTTCTGTCGCTGGCTTTGACAATCTGCCGCAATCCAATCAGGTCTGGCCCGGTTTGAGCACGGTGGAGCATCCCGTGGAGATGATTGTGGCGAGGGCAATTGAGATGTTGACGACCATCCTGGCAGGGAAAGAACCAATATCGAAACAGATTGTGCTGCCCTGCCAACTGGTGATGCGCGGTTCAACCGGCGCACCACCCCCTGAAAATGTGTGAATTACGACGTACTCTTTTTACGAAAGGACATTGAAGATGGAAGGACTGCAAAAGGATTTGTATCTAGCGATTTTGGAAGGGCAGCGCGATGTTGCCAAAGACAAGGTTGAACAGGCGTTGGCTGAAGGTATGAACCCTGGCGAGGTGCTCAATATTATGGTGAGCGCTATGGGCGAGGTAGGGCGTTTATTTGAAGAAGGCGAATATTTTGTCCCGGAAATGCTCATTGCCGCTCGCGCCATGAAGACCGGTATGGAAATTCTGAAACCCCAATTGGTTGATGCGGATATTCAACCGGCCGGAATGATCATCGCCGGAACGGTGAAGGGCGACCTGCACGATATCGGCAAAAACCTGGTGTGCATGATGTTAGAAGGGGCAGGTTTCCAGGTGGTGGATCTGGGTTCGGATGTCTCCCCGCAGGCGTTTGTTGATGCAGTTAAGGAGCACCAACCGGATTTTGTGGCTATGTCGGCGTTACTGACGACGACCATGCCCAATATGCAATCAACAATCGAAGCGCTGGAAGAGGCGGGTGTTCGCGATAAGGTCAAGGTCTTAATCGGCGGCGCGCCGATCACTGATGCTTATGCTGAGAAGATCGGTGCGGATGGTTATGCCCCGGATGCCAGCCGGGCGGTGAAGTTGGCCCAATCGCTGGTCTAAGTTTTTACGATGCGTTGAGAATTTATTAATTAAAAAGCACCCTGGTGTGTTGTAGTGCACCCCGTTTGTTGGACGGAAATTAAGTAGAACATAAGGACTGAGTTCTGTAAGCCACAGGACTCAGCCCTTTTAGTTTAACCTTAATTCTGTCATTGTTGTAGTAATCCAAATACTCTTTCAATTCCTTTTGGCAACCTTAAATGGCGTTCACCTTTGGGGTGCGAATCAGGGACTGCTTCTCGCTTAGCTCTGAATCATCTGGTGGGGTGTGCCCCACCCATTTTTGAGATTATTTTGCCTTGCAGGTTCTGTAACTGTAGGACGATTTGTTAATGATAGAAGCAGCTTGAGCGTTTCATTGGCTAAGCCAAAAACTGATTGGTAATGAATTCAGGTGATTGTCTCATCCGTCGTGATTCAGCTGCCGAAGCAGTGCTCATGCCCCTTCCGATTTGTTCCAGACCCCTCCGCTGTTGCTTCCGGGGTTCCGCTTCGCTCCAGAGACTGTTGCAGCGGCAAACGACCCTTATTGTAATTATTACTAACCATCCAATTATGGTAGGATATTTGAGGTTGGATTTGACGTTTCTAACTTTTACAAAATAATTCACAGGTTACTTTAAAGTGAGCACTCCAATGGAAAATCCAATGAGAAAAGACGAAGAACAACATCATCATCACGAACATGGGCACATTCACCACAAGCATATCCACAGCCAGGCTGAAAAAAGGGCTGTCAATAACCGCCTGTCTAAAGCCGTTGGCCATATCGAAGCCATTAAACGAATGGTTGATAACGATGTGGACTGCAGTGAAATTCTTATTCAACTGGCAGCCGTTCGGGCAGCCATTAACAACACCGGCAACCTGGTCCTTAAAAATCATATCAGTCATTGTATTGTTGAGGCTGTCCAACAGGGAGACGATCAAGCTGTAAAAGAGCTGAATAATGCTATTGACCGGTTTCTAAAGTAATTCTGTTCCCCACTCTGCGTTAGATTGGACGTTTACCTTTTTACCCCAACAACCTGGAACATCCTATCACTTGATATTTTAACCGTCACATCGAGAAAGGGCTCAAGGAGATTTTCCAATTCATCTTCATGCATCAATTCTTTAGAAACATTGCGGGCGCTTCCTGAGTGGTGGCGATTAATTTTCTCACGGCTCATCCCATGCGCGATGGTCAATCTGCCGCCTGTCTTCAGGTCTCCGGCAAGCTTCTCAATCAAGCTGGCAGGCTGGAAAAAATGCGGGAAGGCGTTGTAAACAACAATGCAGTCAAACGGGCTCGTAAAATGGGCTGACTCAACATCATCACAGATAAAATGGACATGATTTAATTGGAAAAACTTCCTCCTGGCATGGGCGATCATCTTCGGGGAGATATCCACACAGGTTAACGAAGCGACCTCCCGCGTTAAATAATCCGGAACGAGGACGCCCGTCCCGCAAGCAACATCCAGCACCGAAGTGCCGGCTATGATTTTCGCGTTGTCAAGAATGATCTTGATAACCTCCTCGTCACGCACCATATCGGCATCCCATTGGGGCGCTAATCCATCA
>JBMCLF010000034.1:0-11521 GCA_048615215.1 Candidatus Brevefilum sp. | reverse complement strand
GCAACTGACGAACTCACAGAGGTTTTGCAGCAACTGGGAAGCGCCGCATACCAGCCGCAGGATCAAGCCGAGGGCGCTGATCAAGATGATGCAGAAGAAAAAACCGCTGAAGATGAATCTTCGGGCGATGACGAAGATGTCGTCGACGGTGATTATAAACAAGTTTAGACCTATTTTATAAAACGAGACCCGCAGGTGCCCGGCGCGTATTACTGGGCACCTGATCCCTCTTTGGTGGATACTGATTGACTAGTCCTGCTGATCTGAGTAAACTAATTCGGGTTTGTGCAGGTTATTGTAGACCGACAAAGACAAGCAAGACAACTGAGAATTTATGGCAAAACGTGATTATTATGAAGTGCTGGGCGTCAACCGTAGCGCCAGCGAAAATGAATTAAAATCAGCTTTCCGAAGTTTAGCGCGACAATATCATCCTGATGTCAGCGATGACCCGAATGCTGAGGAAAAATTTAAAGAGATTAATGAAGCATATGCAGTCCTCTCGGACCAGGAAAAGCGCGCTGCCTACGACCGCTATGGCCATGCCGGTGTTAACACCCAGGGCATGCCCGATTTCACCAATATTGACCTGTCGGATATCCTGGAAGGGATCTTTGGTTTTGGCGGTTTTGGCGGTATGGGCGGGCGACGGTCCCGAAACGCACCCCGTCGTGGGGGTGACCTTTCTGGGCGAGTAAAACTTAGCTTTGAGGAAGCTGCATTTGGCGTAGAAAAAGAAATCCAGATCACACGGGATGAAACCTGCCATACATGTAATGGTTCCGGCGCTAAACCCGGCACCTCGCCCAAGACCTGCCCGAACTGCAACGGCCAGGGTGAAGTCCGCCAGGTCCACCAAACCCTGCTGGGGTCCATGGTCCAGGTGGTCACCTGTCCGCGCTGCAACGGCCGGGGGACGACCATTGAAACCCCCTGCCCAACTTGCAACGGCCGCGGCCTTGAACGCGTGACCGTTAACAAAATGGTCACCATTCCAGCCGGTGTTTCCAAAGGGGTCCAGATCCGTCTTGCCGGTGAAGGCCAACCCGGCATCAATGGCGGCCCGCATGGCAATTATTACCTTGAAGTGGATGTTGAACAGCATGAATTTTTCCGCCGGAAAGGCGATGACATCCTGCTCGATCTGGATATCAATGTGGCCCAGGCCGTCCTGGGTGACGAAATTCACGTACCCACCTTGAACGGCGACGTAGAATTACGCATCCCGCCAGGCACCCAACCCGGCAAGGTCTTCCGCCTGCGAGATCGCGGCATCCCTCACCTGCGAAGCACCGGCCGCGGTGATGAATTGGTGACGGTATCCGTGCAGATCCCAACTAAACTCAGCGAAGAACAGAGGGAACTGTTTGAAAACCTGGCAGAAACCATGGATCCCGACATAAAAATCCAGAACCAGAGCTTCCTGGATAAATTGAGAGAGGTCTTTGGTGGATGAGATGAGCAACCGCGTGCATTGGATTGAAATAAAGATCGAATGTGATGGCGAAATAGCAGAAGCCCTGGCAGATGTGCTGGGGCGTTTTGTCTCAAATGGTGTCGTGATAGAGTCCATCACCCGCTTCAATCCTAAAACCCAGGAAAATGAACCCATTGGAAGGTTAAGTGTCTCAGGCTACCTGGCAGTAAACGAAGACCTTGAGGTCAAACGCCAAAAACTTGAAGAAGCCCTCTGGCACCTTAGCCAGATTCAGCCCATCGCAAAACCTGAATACAAGCCGATTAAAGATGAGAACTGGATGGAAGCATGGAAAGCCCACTACCATCCCATCCCTGTGGGGGAAAATCTGCTGATCATGCCCGCCTGGAACCAACCCGACGGAGATGATGAGCACACGATTATACGCATCAACCCGGCAATGGCCTTTGGTACCGGTACACACCCCACCACACAACTCTGCCTACGTCTGCTTGAAAAACACATGCAAAAAGGGATCTACGTAATCGATGTTGGCTGCGGTTCGGGTATCCTCTCAATAGCAGCACTGAAGCTTGGTGCTGCCCATGTTCTGGCTGTGGATACTGACAAACAGGCTGTCGCGTCCACACTTGATAACGCTGGAATCAACGATCTCACCCCGGGTCTGCTGGAATCTGGCCAGGGCTCTGTAAAAGAAATCTTGTCTGGCGAGTTTGCCATTCAAAACGCACCCCTGGTGATGGTCAACATCCTCGCCACAGTCATCATCAAGCTTTTCGACGATGGCCTGGCACATCTGGTACAGGATGGCGGGGTTCTTCTGCTCTCTGGCATCCTGGCTCCACAGGAAGAAGAAGTGCGTCAAACAGCGAAAAAGGCAGGATTGATTCAGGTTGATCGTCTTACAGAGGGTGATTGGGTCAGCCTGGCCCTCATCAAACAAGAAAGATGATTGGCACGAGAAACTTTACGATATCTGCTTTGTGCCACCTCCAAAGTGCCGGATTAAGTGCAATATTTTCTCAAAGACAAAATAACCACCACTAAAATATCACCACCTTATCAATTTACTGAGAAGACAGCTTTACCACGAGGTAAAGCAGTAAGAAAGGCATCTCACCTCATTAAAAACCTTTGGTCACCTTTCCCATCAAAAAAGATGACGCATAAAACCTCATTGGGTAACGCTGCAGATCTTTCCTAGTTTTTACGCCTTCTTAATGGCAGCATTGAAAAGAAGAGGACCACCTGAAAGATGTTGGAAGAAATCTTAGTACGATAAAAAAATTTGGTCGCCTCTTTCCTGAAGTTTTATTTGTTAAACCTTCATGATTAAATCTGGTAACATTTATTCAGGAATCGTCTCTTAAAGGAGAAACCTGTGCAAAACATGAAGATTAGAATCCTTTATCCGCTTATCATCTACTACGGACTTCTGCAAACCTTGCACCTTCTAACGCTGGCGCGCGCCGGCATTCTGATCTTCAGCGGCGATCCTGCCCCCTTCCCAATCCTTCCACCATCAGGCGGCTGGACAGGTGAAGCGATGGCTTTCTTGTACGGCCTGGCAGGGACAGATACCATCGGCATCCTGCTCGGAATGGTCTTCTCATTTGATTGGATCACCCGAAAAAAATATCGCCGAACTGTAGGACTGGTGTCGCTGACAATCTTCATCACCGGGGCAATTGTTTTCGGCGCAGGGACCTTCCCCAGCGGCGCCTGGGCTGCGCACCCCGCCGCTTATTGGATCATGGTTATCCTGTTTCTGCCCAGCGTCATTCTGTATTACTTCCTGTTAAAAAGCGAAGCCGTTCAGTAGAGACTTAGAGAGAAAACCTCAAGCCATGCATTTAAACCACATTCGCTGCCTGCTCTTCGATCTTGACGACACCCTTTATTCACAATCCAGCGGCGTTTGGGACATGGTCCGGATTCGCATTGATCAGTACATGCAGGAGGAAATGGGCTTTCCAGCAGAAGACGTTGGCCCGCTCCGCTACAGGCTTTTTCAGCAGTATGGTACGACCTTGCGCGGCCTGCAGAAAGAATACGCTGTTGACATGGATGCCTTTCTCGACTACGTCCATGACATCCCATTGGAAACGGTCCTCAAACCTAACGAAGAATTAAATCAAATCTTGACCCAATTTCCCCAACGAAAGGTTGTCTTCACAAACGCCAATGCCGCGCACGCCTGGCGTGTTTTGCAAGCCCTTGATGTTGCAAGCCATTTTGAGAAAATTGTGGACATCTACGCCGTACAACCCTTTTGCAAACCCCACCATGAAGCATTTCACAAAGCTTTGACCAAGATTGACGAAAAGCCAGAAGCCTGTTTGCTGATCGATGATTCTCCCAAAAATCTGGAAACAGCGAAAAATCTTAGGATCGCAACAGTTTCCGTTGGCTGGCATCGCCATGACGGCAGCCCACATATCAACACCATACTCGACCTGCCCAAAATCAAGTTCCCATAATCCGTAAGCGAATCACCGATATCATGACAACATGCCATTCTCTGATACCCAATACCCAATACCTAATATCTAATACCTATTTACCCTCGCATACCTTTTCATGTAAAATAAAACCATCCAGTTAATCCCTTTATTCAAAATGGAGGTCTGCTATGGGTGATAAAAAGTCCAAGAAGAAGGACGATAAGAAGGGTAAAAAGGGCAAGAAGAAAGACAAAAAGAAAAAGAAGAAAACCAAACAAGATGAAGACTCTCTAGCCCCAAACAAATTATCAGAGGATCCTTCGCCAGACAGGGTTGACCGGGTATCCAACCCGGTCGACATCGAAAAAATGGAGCAGAAACCAAAAGAAGCATCCAGCAACGACCCCCCAGAGCAAAAGAAACTCACTAAGAAGATCTACAACAAAGAACTCCGCCGCCTTCAAGTGGAACTGGTTAAACTCCAGGAATGGGTTAAAGTCCAAAAGCTTAAAGTTGTGGTGATCTTCGAAGGCCGCGATGCGGCAGGCAAAGGCGGTGTGATCAAACGCATCACCCAATGCCTGAACCCACGCACCGCGCGTGTGGTGGCCTTGGGCGTACCCACAGAACGCGAAAAACGCAGTGGTATTTTCAACGCTACGTCCCTCACCTGCCCGCGGCTGGAGAGATCGTGCTCTTTGACCGCAGCTGGTACAACCGGGCTGGCGTGGAACGCGTCATGGGATTCTGCACCGATGAAGATTATCAGGAATTTATGCGCAGCTGCCCTGAGTTTGAACGCATGCTGGTGCGTTCAGGGGTCATCCTGATCAAGTATTGGTTCTCAGTCAGCGACGAGGAACAGGAGAAGCGCTTCCTGGCCCGGTTGGACGACCGCACCAAGCGCTGGAAGCTCAGCCCTATGGATCTGGAAGCCCGCAGCCGCTGGGTTGAATACTCCAAAGCAAAAGACGTGATGATGACGTACACCGATATCAAACAAGCGCCCTGGTATGTGGTCAACGCTGATGTAAAAAAGAAAGCTCGCCTCAACTGCATCTCGCACCTTTTGAACATGATCCCCTACGAAGACCTGACCCCGGACCGGGTTGAGATGCCCCCTCGGCAAAAAAATGAAGGCTACATCCGCCCGCCGTTTGAAGAACAAACCTTCGTGCCGGAAATCTATTGAGCCTTATCCTCACCAAACCATAATAACCTCGCCCACGAAAAACGAAGGTCTTCCCACATGCCTGAAAACCTCTTACCAACACCGATCCACAATCTGCAGCGCATAACAGAAGAGCTTTATCCCATCCTGCAACGAATTCGCCGGGACCTGCACCAACACCCAGAACTGTCCGGGGCTGAATCCTGGACGGCTGCTTACCTGGCTGAAAAGCTGGAAAAAATAGGCCTGGTAGTAAGAACTGAGATGGGCGGGCATGGATTGGTGGCCGATTTAATCACAGACCCAAACAAAGCGACCGCCGCCCTTCGGGTGGATATGGACGCCCTGCCAATACATGAGGTCAATGACGTTCCCTACCGGTCACTCATCCCAGGCATAATGCACGCATGCGGTCACGATGTGCACAGCGCCATCGGGGTTGGTACTGCGGCTTTGCTGACAGCCCTGAAGGATGCCTTGCCGGGTAATGTCCGCTTCATCTTTCAACCTGAGGAGGAGGAAATCACCGGGGCATTGCGTATGATTCGCGCCGGTGCACTGGCAGACCCAACACTCCAGGCCATTTTCGGCCTGCATGTCGCGCCAATCCCGGCAGGTCGGGTTGCATGGACAGACGGCCTGTTCCTCGCCGGGTTTGAACATTTTCTTTGCACAATCACGCCGCAGGATGACGGCTCGTTTTCACCCGGCCATCTTGACGCCGTGGCCGAACGCTGCTGCCAGGTGATCCGCAATTTCAACCGTTATGAATTACCGCAAACATGGGAATCCATGCAAGAATTTTGGCAAATGCTTCAGGATGGCCCGCATGACCTGCGCCATTTCATCATCTACGATGCCTCGCGCAATCCAGAAGATCCCTCCTTTTGGCCCGGTCAATTTGGCATCGGCATCAAAGCGGCCAATGACCATCTTCGCAAAACGGCCGCCGGCCGAATCAAGGCTTCGCTCAATACCATTTGTCGTGCAACCCAAACCCATTACCGGCTCGACCCCATGGGGACCATGCTGGACATGCACAACGACCCGGAACTCATGCATGCAGTACTGCCTGGGCTCAAGGCGGCCCTTGGACCTTCAAACCTGATCAGACTCCAGGCCGCGTTCCCATTTAACTGTGAAGATTTCGCCTTCTACACACAACGTATGCCTGGTATCATGCTTTGGCTTGGTGGGGCAGACCCACAGGCGGATAAATTCGCAATGCTGCATACACCTGAATTTGATGTGGATGAAACCTGTATCAAAACAGGTGTAGCGGCCATGAGCGCCGTGCTGTTCCGCCACCTTAGTTTAGCTGCATAATTCTTATCTGCTTTATGACAATATTAAGAAACACCAAAGTTGAAAAGGGGACGAAAACAAGCCTCTGCATTCCTACCAATTGTTAATACATTTATGGTAAATTTCATAAAGTTATTGAATAACATCAAATAATATCAGGTCTATTCATGCACGGATTGAATAAAATAATGATAATGGTTATATGCGAATTGGCCTGTGAGGAGTAAAAATGAAAAATCAAACACTAAGAACCTGCCTGACAATTGGTATCAGTGCACTTGTTCTTGCAGTTGTCTTTTTTGTGGGAACTGGTGTGGGCTACTTCGCTCCACGTCTGATCGACCAGGAATTCCCAATCCCGCGTCTGGTGGATTTTCCAATCAATCCGGAAAATGGGACGTCCTCAACCGATGATTCATCTGCCACGCAGCCCTCAGAATGCCCTGAGTGCCCTTATATTGATCCTTCAGGCAGTACACCTGAAGAATATAAGGAAATTTTCGCACCCTTCTGGGAAACCTGGGATTTGGTTCATGAGGAATTTGTAGACCAACCAGTGGACGATCTGGCGTTGATGCGCGGCGCGATTGAAGGAATGCTGAATGCACTTGGAGACCGGCATACCACTTACATGTCCCCGCAAGAATTTGAACAGGCCAATGAATCGCTGGAAGGTGAATATGAAGGTATCGGCGCCTGGGTGGACATCACCGGCGATTACGTCGAAATCATCAGCCCGATGAAAGGCTCTCCAGCAGCGGAAGCCGGCTTATTGCCTAATGACAAAATCATCGCCATTAACGGCGAGGACATGGACGGCATTCCAGGAGATCTTGTTTTACAGCGCATCCTCGGTCCTGCCGGCACAGATGTCACCATAACTGTCCAGCGAAATAGCGAAACTTTTGAGGTAACCATTACCCGAGCCCGCATTGTGGTCCCCACCGTTGAATCCGAAATGCTCGATGAAGATATCGCCTATGTTGCCCTGCTTAATTATGGCAATAATACCACCCAGCAATTACGGAAAGCCCTTAAGGAAATGATGGATCAAAACCCCAAAGGATTGATCTTTGATTTGCGCAACAATGGCGGTGGATTTCTCAATACTGCCATCCAGGTCGTTTCCGAGTTTGTTGACGATGGCGTGGTGATGTATGAGGAATATGGCGACGGTGAGACTTATGCCTATGATGCCATTCCTGGCGGCCTGGCAACAGAAATCCCACTGGTGGTACTGGTCAATGAAGGCACTGCCTCCGCCTCTGAAATTACCGCTGGTGCCATTCAGGATTATGATCGTGCCCCATTGGTAGGCGTTACAACTTACGGTAAAGGTTCTGTTCAAAGCTGGATCGAACTGGAAGGCAATGCTGGTGGTGTGCGCATCACCATCGCCCGCTGGCTCACGCCTGACGGTCGTCAGATCAGTGGTGAAGGGCTTACGCCCGAAAACATCGTTGAGATGACCGAGGAGGATTACGAACAAGGCCTCGATCCCCAGCTCGAAAAGGCAATTGAAGTACTCGAACAACAAATCCAAGAGAATGAATAAGGAAGGTGAATAATGTTTTTCCTCCCTGTTTTTAATATCAACTACATCCTTTATATGCTGCCAGCCATCCTGCTGAGCCTGGTCATACAACTATATGTCAACGCCAGCTATAACCGCTGGAGCAGGGTCAGAAATCAGTCTGGATTAACGGGCGCACAGGTGGCACAGCACCTGGCGGAAAGAAATAGCATGTATGACCTCACCCTAAAAGGTACACCGGGACGCCTGACGGATCACTACGACCCGCGCAACAACGTCCTTAGCCTTTCACGCGACATTGCTCAGGGCTCGACTGTGGCCGCCATGGCCATCACCGCCCACGAATTGGGCCACGCCCAGCAGGACAAAGAAGAATATCTACCAATGCGTATTCGCTCTGCCATGGTTCCAGCCGTCAATATCGGTACCTCGGTAGGATGGATTTTTATCCTGTTAGGAATCCTTATGGAGGCCGGCGGCCTGGCATGGCTCGGTGTGTTTGCATTTTCAGCTGGTGCACTTTTTTCTATCGCCACCCTGCCGGTAGAACTGAACGCCTCGAAACGAGCCCGTAAAATGCTCAAAGCCAGCGGATTGATCACATCGAAAAAAGAAGAGCGCGGCGTAAATCAGGTTCTAAATGCCGCTGCACTGACCTATGTAGCAGCGGTTGCCACATCGGTACTGCAATTGTTGTACTTCGCTTCCCTGGCTGGCGGTACCGGACGGCGGCGTGGATAATCCGTAATGTTTCAGCTCGACATTACCATTGTAAGGGCAACCCATGCGTCGCCCCTGTTGCCACTTGGATCTAAGCAAATCGAAAAATGCTAATCTGCCATTTTTCGATTGAAAATGAACCTCCCTACGGCCAGCACTCCCAGCAGGATGGCTGCTCCTAAAGCGGTTGATGCAACAAGGGGAACTTCCCCTTGCTTGACCCAGATTCCCACAAACGCCCACACCAGCACCAGGGGATAAGCCACCTCCCTGCGAAGGAAGATCATCAACACACCCAGCAATGTAGCGACCGCCAGCATTATCACTGTCCAGATAGCCTCATTCAGGGGTTCGCCACGCCAGCCTGTCGTGTACAGAAATTGCGAAACGTTAGCAACGACAGCAACGGTTGCCCAGCCCAGATAAATGCTGAAAGGAACTTCCAAAAGCAGTTTTTCAAGCCAGGGTAGTTGCTCCTTCCCCACCCCAAAGCGAATATAAATAATGATCAGGCTGATAAGCAATCCAAAGATCGGGATCAATGTCAGGGCAAATTGTTGGTAATGCCAGAGGAAAATCCAAGCGGCATTGAATAAATTCGAGACCACAAACCACCAGGCGACGCCGTCAATCGCTTTGTTTTTGAGTCCTTTGGGCGTAAGGGAGTAGATCGTAAAACCGATTAAGGCCAGGTAAATTAATCCCCAAATCGAGAAAACATATCCGGCAGGAACAAACAGAACTGGAAATCGATCTGACACTTCTCCTGTAGTCACCCCATTAATTGGCAGAGAGTTGGCAAGGAAATTAACTACAAGAACGAGAATTAAACTTAAAACCATGAAAATACGTTTTGCTTTCATGAGCATCTCCTTATCTTATTTTGAAGTTTCTTTTATTTTAGCAAAATTGCACCCCAAACACAAAGGTTGTACATCCTTAATACGCTATTGGAGGACAGAAACATTGTTCTGCCGTATTTTACATCCTGGTTGAACATGTTATAATTAAATGTAGTAATTTTATCAATTTTCCCATATTTCCTGCCAACCCATAAGAATTCCATCAAGATGAGTTGGCTTGAAAGGGTCAGAATGCAGAAAACTAATCTACCGAAATTAATTTCCATACTTCTTATTGGTTGGTTACTGGTGTCAGGCTGTTCCGTTGCATCATCAAATACACAAACAGCAAATACCGCTGCAATAACTTATGAGCCGACGCAACCTGAAGTTTCTCTTGACAGCATTGAGAACACGCCTACCCCTCAGCCAACAAAAACTTCTCTCCCTACTGCTGTCCCACCGACAGAAACACCTTCGCACACGCCAACACCAAAATGGGTTTATCATGAACCAGGAGAGATCATCGCACCGATCCTGCTTTACCACCATGTGAAAGGTGAGTCTACACTCAACCGGTATCAGGTCTCTGTTCCCGATTTCCGTTCACAAATGGAGGCATTGGACGAAATGGGGTTTACAGCGATTTCGATCTCTACTTTCCTTGAGGTTCTTCTAAATGGCGGTGA
This sequence comes from Candidatus Brevefilum sp., assembly GCA_048615215.1. Classification (GTDB taxonomy): domain Bacteria; phylum Chloroflexota; class Anaerolineae; order Anaerolineales; family Anaerolineaceae; genus Brevifilum. Next base: position 1,378 of record JBMCLF010000034.1, on the reverse strand, counting down.
ACTGCCAGAAAAACCAGTCGTGATTACCTTTGATGATGGACATCTGAGCGTTTATGAAAACGCCTTTCCCATTATGCAAGAATTCGGGTTACCCGGTGTTTTCTATATTGTCGTCAACCGGATTAACGGTGCTTCGGATTTCGTAACAATCGCTCAATTAAAAGAAATGATTGAAGCTGGCTGGGAAATCGGCAGTCACAGCTATTCCCATGTTGATCTGACCGTCAACCACGGCCTTGCCGCCAGAGAAATTGGACAATCCAAAACCGAATTGGAAAGGGAACTTTCTATCCCGGTGAGGACCTTTGCTTACCCTTTTGGTGCTATCGATCCGTTCACAGCGCAAAAAGTGAGTGACTATGCTTATCGTGCAGGGATGGGCCTCGGGACATCAAAGATCCATACCTGGAACTCTCTTTTTTATCTTAACAGAATTGAGATTTATGGTTATTACACCATTGAAGATTTCAAGGAAATTTTGAGCGCTGAATAAACCGACTACCAATAATTCGTGCGAAACGGCTGACCTATCGCATCAACAAACACAAGCCTGGACTAACGATCTGGTCCCGGTTTCCCCCGATAAAACTGTTTAGATCAGGGTTCAAAAATATTGAAGTTTTCGAATCCCAGGCGTAAGTCAGGGTTATCCCAACATCCAGCCACCAATCCTACCCGCCCTGGCTGGTAGTTGGGATCCACCGTTTCTGCCAGTAAGGTCTCATTTAAGGCCAGCGCCAGACGGTCCGGTCCGCAGTAAGCCGCCAGAGTAAAAGGTCCACCGGCCACAATTTCATCTGCATATGTCCATTCCACCAGAGAGACATACTCATCATTATCATATTTCCAGATGGCATAATAGCCATCTTCACTGACCTCTAATGCGGTAAAATTGTCTACATCTTCATATCCGCAGATAAAACCAAAATCACCATCCCCCGCCGAATTGATGATCTGAGGTGCTGCTGCCATGATCAACTTCTCATACTGGTTTGGCAATGTCGTCCAATAAATTAATCTTTCGCCAGTAATCTCAAAAACCATTTGGCCGTTTATTAAATTCACGCGACCGCGTGAATCCTCAAACAACGCCCAACCATTGTCATTATCGTTAAATTCCTCGCTCAAAATCAGATTGCCCTGTGGCTCAAAATCAGCGTGTTGCTCTGGCTGAGAATGCTCCTCAATGGCCACCAGGCCGGCTTTGGCAGCCTCAATCAACGGCATGGCTAATCGGATTGGGCGGAGTGCATTGATAAACCCGCCTGTGGGTACACAATTATCTCCCTGATCAATCACACCATCACGGTTAGTATCGGCCAAAGGGCGACAATCAACGATCAAATCTTCAAGATCGCCAGAACCAACCTGCGTGGGG
>JBMCLF010000033.1:0-11609 GCA_048615215.1 Candidatus Brevefilum sp. | reverse complement strand
AGGCCGGGATGCTGGTGGGGGCACGTTTGAGCGGTTATCAGGGAAAAATCCTGGGGATCAGCGTGGACGAACCGGCCGAGATTCTTACTGATAGAGTTGCCAATCTGGCCATGGAGACTGCTGCCTTCATCGGTGAGGATTTTCACTATTCGTCAGAGGATATGTTGGTTGACGATGGCTACACCGGCGGCGGCTACGCTGTAATGGGCAGACCGGAGGTCGAAGCCATTCGGCTTTTTGCCCAAAAAGAAGCCCTCCTTTTAGATCCAGTTTACACTGGACGGGCAGCGGCGGGCTTGATCGACTTAATCCAAAAAGGAAAATTTAAGCCAACAGAAACCGTTTTATTCTGGCACACGGGCGGTGGGCAGGCCTTATTCGCCGACCGCTACCAGGGACGATTGCTGGCGAATAAGTAACTTGATTGTCAAAACCCGCTCACCCCAACTTTTTTTGAGGTGATCTAAATAGTAAATAACAAATGATTGTAAAGAGAGTTTGGCGATTCAATATTCATTAACTTCTGCGATGGCCGATAAATATAAAATAAAAAATGATGAGGCTGGTCTTTTATGCCAGCCTCTCATTTATCTTGTTGAAATGTTCGTTTACAGTCCGGCGGCCTCTCGCAGGAGATCGGCTTTATCAGTCTTCTCCCAGGTCAGGTCCAGGTCATCTCGGCCAAAATGCCCGTAGGCGGCCAGCTGCTGGTAGATCGGGCGGCGCAGTTTTAAGTCGCGAATGATGGCGCCCGGTCGCAGGTCAAAATGTTCATCAATCAGGCTGACGATCTTGCTATCGTCAATCGTAGACGTTCCAAAGGTTTCCACATTGATCGAAAGCGGTCGGGCCATGCCGATGGCGTAAGATACCTGCACTTCACAACGTTCAGCCAAACCAGCCGCAACCACGTTCTTCGCCACCCAGCGGGCAGCGTAGGCACCAGAACGGTCCACCTTCGTCGGATCTTTACCGCTGAAAGCGCCGCCGCCATGACGGCCCATGCCACCGTAGGTATCCACGATAATCTTGCGCCCCGTTACACCCGCGTCGCCCATGGGGCCGCCGATCACAAACCGGCCTGTGGGGTTCACGTAAACGATCAGGTCGTCATCAATCAGATCTGCAGGGATGGTTGGTTTAATGATCTCTTCAATGACGCCTTCCCGGATCTGTTCTTGGGTAACGTCGGGGGTGTGCTGGGTGCTGATCAGGACCGTGTGGATGCGTTTGGGCTTGCCGTACGCATACTCCACCGTCACCTGGCTCTTGCCATCCGGGCGCAAAAAATCCAGATCCTTCGCTCGCCGGGCCTCCGCCAGGCGGCGGGTGAGCTTGTGCGCATAATAGATCGGCATCGGCATCAGCACATCGGTTTCTGTGCAGGCATACCCGAACATCATCCCCTGGTCGCCAGCGCCGATGGCTTCGATTTCTTCCTCGCTCATCTCACCATCTTTGGCCTCTTTGGATTTATCCACACCCCGGGCAATATCCGCAGACTGGTTGGCGAGGGCAATCATTACACCGCATGTATTCCCATCAAAACCCTTTTCGCTGCTATCATAACCAATCCCGTTCACTACCTCGCGCACCAGTTCATCGAAATTTACGAAGCTTTTGGTAGTGATTTCACCCAACGCCATGATATACCCGGTTTTGGTGGCACATTCACAGGCGACGCGCGAATAGGGGTCATCGGCATAAAGTGCATCCAGAACAGCATCGCTGACCTGGTCGCAAACCTTGTCCGGGTGGCCCTCTGTAACCGATTCCGAGGTGAACAGGTACTTGGGTAGATTCATAAATGTTAATGTCATACTTGAGAACCTCCATGTCTCATTTAAAAATATTACGCCCCGTCGGTTTCGTGCGAGAGGGCGTGAATGAGGATTGGCATCCCTCTCATCTTCCAGAAATCGCTCTGCCGGATTTGGCACCATAAAAGGGGTGCTTTTTGGTTGCCGAGGTATCATAGGGCCGGTCCCTCCACCTCTCTGGATAAGAGTGCCGCATGGGGCTATTCAATTGATTTAACGCTTGGATTATAACACCAAACACAATAAAAAACAAAACGAATTGGATAGGACTTATAAGGATTTTACTGAGATAATAATAATGATATTCAGTCTAGGAGTTAATACTCGGTTTCACACGCGAGCAGAGATTAATCTCTGCTCTTCATCAAAGTTCTTCACCATTGATTTATTTCTGGCTCATCCCTTATCGCGAAATAATAAGGCGAGTAACAAACCTGCGACAAAACCGCCCACATGGGCCAGATAAGCTACACCTCCGCTCCCAGAAGTTTCTGTGAAAGAGAGAAAGCTGCTAAACACCTGCAATAGAAACCAAAAACCGATCACAATTAGAGCAGGTGTCTGAATCACCCGCCGTCCCATTAAGACCCTAACCTTGTGTTTTGGGAAGAGCAACAAATACGCACCCAAAACGCCTGCAATCGCACCAGAAGCGCCAAGAAGGGGCACATCTGAATTCATACTGATCATTAATTGTGAAAAAGTAGCGGCAACCCCGCTTATTAAGTAAAACCCAATGAACCATATATGCCCAAAATGGCTTTCAATATTGTCACCAAAAATCCATAAATAGAGCATATTGCCGATGAGGTGCATCCATCCCCCATGCATAAACATCGAGGTAAAAAGTGTAACCACGTTTGCCCCAGGTGATTCTAAAAAACGGGCAGGAACAAATGCCCACTGCCTGATGAACGATTCTCCCTGGCTCAATTCGATTAAAAAAACAATGACATTGATGATGATCACTACAATCGTTACCGAGGGTGTAAATTTTCGACCAGAATCTTCGTCTGCTAACGGCAGCATATTACCTCCTTTGCTCTTTGAATTAATAATACCCAATCAAATCTTTGAAAACAGGAGGTAATGCTAAGGAAAATTTGTATTGATAACCAAACTTAAGCAGACCTTTTGACTTCCCGATCAATAGGATTATCTCGCTTTGGAAATGGAATCAGCATTGGTGTTTCCTGTATATATTCCTTGTATCCCTCCTTGTATTCTGCCAGGTGATTTTCCGCCAGCGGGATGCTGATGAACAGGAACAGGCAGGTATTGGCCAGAGCGCCAAACCCCAAATACCAGAGGTCAGGATACACGGAGAACATCACAGAATAAACGCCCCACCAGACCGTGATCTCACCCAAATAGTTTGGATGGCGGGAACGGCGCCACACGCCGCTGCGCAGCAACTCCGACCGTGACCTGCGTTCCTGACGGAATTTTTGCATTTGATAATCTGCCATCATTTCCAATATTGCGCCACAAAAGGCCATCGACAAACCAATTACGGTAAGAAGGTTCATTCCCCCGCTGCGAACCACATAATAAAATCCTGGAAGCAGGCAGGCATAGACGATCAGAGTCGGCAAAATCTGAATACCAAATAAGTTGACTAAAGGGAACAAACCTTTACTCTGTTCCTTCAACTGATCATAACGCCAGTCCTGTTTGTGAAGCCCGTGAAAAGTGACCATCCAGTTGATGGAAAGGCGTGCGCCCCAGAAAAACACAACAAACACAAGCAGGATTGGTCCAATTTTAAATTCACCAAGAAAGACCAGGGCTAATCCTAGGATGATGGGCGGCTGAACGCTCCAATATGGGTCATAAACCGAAGCGTTATCAAGTACCAGGCTCGCAAGCCAGATGAAAAACGTAGCCGCCAGATCGGCGATCAAAAGTTTGAGCCATGGTTGAGCATCTACCATACCAAAAACCCACAAACCCATGATCGCAGCAGCAAAATAACACAGGGTGATGGTCAAGAAACTCTGTGTGCGTTTTTCGTTTTCCATAGCGGGATCAATTTTATCATCAAGTAAGGCTGTTAAAATAAAACCGAAATTGATTGATAAAAGATCCAATGCGGTTTTTGGGTGTTTGATCAGGTTTTAATGATCGATGTATCAACTTCTCAATTAATTAACTTCCGGAGTGAGCGCTTCAGCGCGACTGAATTTACCCCTTGTTGAATCTATCCATTTTTGCGAAATCGGAGTTTGGCAATGCAGATCATTGTTACTTATCCAAAAAGGCAAGTGTCATTAGCTGAGCGTTGCCTCCCAGACTGGCTCCCTTTTTGACCAGTTCGACTGCTTTCGCCTTTTCTTCTACACTGAACTTTGTCATAATAAAACTGCACCTCCTCGGTTGGATTTATTGTCCAACTTTTGGGGTGCAGTTCAGTTGATTATCTTTGACAACCACTTTTTTATTTGCTCTTCAATGAATTACTCTTCAGATTGGTTCTGATAGCGCAGTTCCATCAAGTCCCAGCGCAATTCATATCGGGCGTCCTCACGAAGTTGGCGGACATCCAATAAGCTTTCGCCGATCTGACGTAATGTAAGCAGCGCCACGCTCTCTTCCTCCACTTCGCCATCATCGTTGAAACCGGCATGCTCAGCGATGATATCTCCTACCTCTTCGTGTGCGGCTTGAACGGTTTCCATATTCTCCTCGAAGGTCGCCAATATCGCTTCCAGGTCCGTTGGATCTTCCCCCGCTTCGATCAGATCCGTGATGCGGTATTCCAATTTTCGGGTGACATCATCGGTGTCTTTGATCCGATAGCCAACATCCTCATAGCGGTCAACCAGCTTCCAATAAATCCGCTCAAGGTCTATTGGACTTCGGGGGAAGAACAGTCCTGAGCGTCCTCGCTGCCTTTCACGCTCAAATTCGGGCGGGTCCACTTCCTGTGCAGAAACAGTGTTTGCAGGAAGCGCAAGAAACACGATTCCAGCGATCACCAGGCTAGACACAATAATCAGGGAAAACTTTTTCATTTTTAACTCCTTTTTTACTAAGACATTTGATTTTCACCCTAATCATAAAACCCGCTTGTAAAGCGAGTTTAGTGGTGATGTAATCAGCTTGTAAATTTAAAGTATTTGCTGAGATGTAGTCTATCTGAAAAGAAATGTCATGAAGAAACCAGCCACGAATCCGCCCACATGGGCCAGGTAAGCAATTCCGCCGGTATCTGAAGCCCCGCTGAACATTGCCAGACTGCTCATGAGCTGCAAGATGAACCAGGCACCAATCACAACCACGGCTGGCAGCCGAATAATAGTAATGAACATCAGCACCCTGACCGGCTGCTTGGGATAGAGCAAAATATATGCGCCTAAAACGCCCGCGATAGCCCCTGATGCGCCGATGACCGGCGTGCTGGAGCCAGCGCTGAAAGCCAGATGCGTCAGGTTGCCAAAGGCACCGCTTAATAAATAAAACAGGATGAAGGGCAAAAAGCCAAAACGATGCTCAATATTGTCCCCAAAAATTAATAAGTAAATCATATTGCTGGCAAGATGCAGCAAGCCGGCATGCAGAAAGAGCGAAGAAAAGAGCGTACGCCAATTCCCGATTGGGTCTGCTGCGAATTGCGCTGGCACAAACGCCCAACGCTCAATAAATGCTTCACCCCGGGTCACTTCAAAATAAAAAACGATCACATTTGCCAGCAACAACACAATGGTCACGAGCGGAAAAAATTTTCGGGTGCGATTTTCATCGCCTATTGGAAACACTTTTTCTCATCCTCCATCAAAATTTTGGAATTAATCAATAAAACAATAACTCCTCAAATTAGACATTTCTATCAACCCAAACGCCAACTCGGCCCGCTTTGTTGTCCATGAAATCCCTGAAGCTGATAATGGGGCACTCCACATCCAATCAAAAAACCAGTATCTGATTCTCAATATCTTCCTCACATGGCAGAGCCTGGAATGCTGTAGCGCTCCCCAGACCCCTGCAGCAGCCGGGGATTGACGCGCCCCAACCACTTCTCAGGCAGATAAAGTTTCTGAAAGCCGCCATATTCCTCATACAACTCGTGCGCATCCCGTGTGGCCAGCATCGTCCATCTCACGCCCTCCTCATCCAATACGTCCAAGATAGTTTCCGTCAGCCACTTACCAAGTCCCTGACCCTGATATTTCTCGAGGATAAAAACATCGCAGAGATAGCCAAAAATCGTGTAATCTGTTACCACACGCGCAAAACCGATTTGATGCCCCTCGTCATAAACACCAAAGCACAATGAATACTCGATGGATTTTTCCGTCATCTCCCGTGTCCGCCCCGTCGTCCAGTAAGCCTCTTCGGTCAGGTAGCGATGGATGACATCCACCTGTAATTTTTCCTTGTTTGTGCTGATGATGAAATTTCTTCGCTTAACTTCCATTTTTACCTCCATCATGACCCAATTAGGGGTTCATTCTTCTCCAGAATAACTACGCTGCATCCATTTATCAGGTACAGAAAGAGTATGAAAACCACCATAGCGTTCATACAGGCTGTGAGCATCCCGGGTTGCGAGCAGCGTGTCTTTGACCCCTAAACGATCCAGAACCTCGCAGGCTGATTCGACCAGCCATTTTCCCAGATCCTTGCCCCGGAAAACCTTGTCCACGACCACATCACAAAACCAGGCGAAGGTCACTTCATCTGTCACCAATCGAGCAAAGGCCACTTGCTGCCCAGAGTGATAAATCCCCAGGCAAATCGAATTGCGAATGGTCTGTTCGATTTCCTCGCGAGACCGTCCCTGTGCCCAATAAGACTGCTTCGAGAGCAATTCCTTTATGACATCAAGTTGCAGGCGGCCCTTGTCTGTGCTGAGCAGAAAATCCCCGCGCGTATGCTCCAACATCTCTTCATGAGGTTGATAAGCTTGATCAGGGTTGAAATCTTCCGGCAGGTCCATGATCTGGTCGCGAATCCGCACCCCATCACGGTAACTGAAATGGTAGTGATGGGGCGGTTCACCCGCCAAAATCCTTGGGAGGAAGATGTGGATATTGTCAACCACCTCTGGTGAGGAACAGGCAAATTCACGATTCTGCCAGGTTAACTCGCCTTCATGATTATTCGTGACCTCGCGATGGGGTGCCTGTGCAGTGAAGATGGCAATTCCGCCGGGCGGGATCTCGAACCCATCCCAGGTCAGCAAGCCTGCAAATTCCGGATCGGTGATTTGAAAACCTGTCTCCTCTGCAACCTCACGGATAACAGCCTCTCTTGGCGTTTCCCCGGGGAGGATATGCCCGCCCACACCGTTCCACAGCCCCTGGTTCGGTGGAAACCTGCGGTGCAGCAAGAGGACATCTTCATTGTGCAATAAAAAACACAGGGTTAACTCGGGTTGAATGGTCAACTCAGTGCCTCCTGCAATTCCGGTGGCTCTGCTGCAGTGATTTCAAAGGTGTCCATTTCATTCCATATCGTGAAGTCATCCAGAGTTTCCTTTAGATCATTAACCAACCTATCCGTCATACTTATGCTTGGCTCAAGATAAATCTTTTTGATTTCCATACGTTTTTGTTTTCGGTGCGCTTTGGGATCCAGCCGACCCACAAGGCGCCCATCATGCAGGATCGGCAGGCAAAAATAGCCGTACCGGCGGTTCTTGGCCGGGGTGAAGGATTCCATCCTATAATCGAAATCAAACACATCCTTTGTCCGATCCCGGTCGGAGATCAGCGGATCAAAAGGAGAGAGAAAAGTGGTGTGCGCGGGTTGTAGATCACCCGAAGCACAGCTTTTCACCAAGCCCCACTGATCAAAATGGACATAGCCCGGGGTATCCCAACCCTCAACGAACACCTGGCGCAGGCAGCCTTCATCTACCAGTTTTGAAGCAGTCTCCTCCAACCCCGTTTTCAATAAATAATAATATCCACTCAGCCAATCCAACCTGGCGATCCCCAGGGCGCGAACCGTTTTCAAGATAAGCGCTTCTTTTGCCGCCTGAGCATCCAGTGCCCTGGCATCGTCCCATTCTGGCAATACACGGTTACTCAAGTCATAATACCGCTGAAATTTGACACGGTACGGCACCATCAACTCGCCGGTGGAGAACATGTGTTGGAGAGCGAGTTTCTCCTGCTTCACGTCTCCCCAGCCCGTTGATATCATCTCTGAATCAAAGTCCGATGAACAAACCGGGCCGCGCGTTTCGATTACATCCCGGACATGTTGGATCACATCTTGATGCTCTGGCGCCCATTTGTGCCATCCATCGCCCACCCGGTCGTCATACAGAATGCGTCCTCGGAAAATCGGGTAATCCTCCATGGGAAGGTAACACAGTGAGTGCGCGTAATACTCAAACAGCGCGCCAGAGCGGTGCAAATCATCCAGCCAATCTGGCTCAAAATCACCCAATCGGCTCCAAAGCACCAGGTACTGGCTGCGGCGGACCGCCTGGATGGTGTCGATTTGCAGATACTGCATTTGCTTAATCGCCGGCAGGATATCATCTGGAGCAGCGGGTTTCATAGGTTTGGTCAGCAGGCCCTGGGCAGCCAGCATGGCAACCCGAACCGCCTCTTGTGGTATTGATTCCAATTATAGCTCCTCAATCTTCCAGATCGGATTCACTGTGTTGGGCAGCCTCGAGCAGAGCATCCCCCAATTCCCGTGCCTGCTCAGGGGTCAGGTAGATGTGCGTCTGCCCGGCGCGCAGCAAACGCTCTGTCGGCGGACAGCGTTCGATCACCCGGATACAGACATTATCCTCCAGGTCCTGATCCTCGCAATCATAGAAGATGTCAATTTGCAATGTGCCGTCCAACAGATAAATCGTCATCAAACAGCTCCTTGAGTAAGGATATCCCAAATGATTTTTCAAATCATATCATTAATCCTCACATTTCGGCGTTCGGAGAATTTAAAATCAAGCAGTTTCAATTAAATAAATATTTCCCAATTTTATAGGCCCTTTAAGTAAGGCGCAAACACATGAAACTCATTTTTGATAGTTTCTGAGAGTCACGATTCGGTAAACTCAAACTAATAATTTAAAAAAGCGAGCCGATGAGCTTGATTGAATTATAAAGGAGTGCACTCATGGAAGTTCCACGCCATTGGCGGTTAAAAAAACAGCGTTACGCCCTGGTGGGCGAAAAATGCCCTCACTGCGAAGCAAAAATCTTTCCCCCTCGTGACGTTTGCCCGGAATGCGGTGGGGAAGCCAAGACAGCTTACACCTTCAGCGGCAAGGGTGAAGTTTATTCCTACACCCGTATGTCCAATGCCCCGGCCGGCTTTGAAGAACAGGCTCCTTATACGGTTGCCCTGATCAAACTGGAAGAGGGCCCCATCGTCACCGCTCAGTTGACAGACCTCGGCGACCAGAATGTACAGATCGGCATGCCGGTGGAGATGGTCACCCGCAAATTACGCTCCGACGGCGACGAGCGCGGCATGCTGGTGTACGGCTATAAGTTCCGCCCGGCCATGGCGGCTTAACCAATCATCAACTTGCTAAAAACTAAACCACCCAAACGGGTGGTTTTTTGATTAATGACATACCGATGATTAACCAATGCAGAAAAACGGCTATTGAAAGCCACAAATGTTTGTTCGTGATGGGGATTCGCTTAATCAAAACCTACTTATATTAGTATATATTCGTCCACTCTACTTACACTCCCAGACACGTCATCCAATTGTATTATAAAGAATGGGTATAATTCACCTCGAAAAGGTTCAATCCAAACTATCAGCGAGGTCCCCATGGCTACTCAAATAAAGCATGGCATCCAGACCAGGCAAAAGGGAATGCTCATTTACCAATTGGATGAGAATGATCGCCCCATCCGCTATCAGCCCTGGCTCGGTAATGCCTTTGCCTTTCTGTATGACTTCTTCATGGTACATTCCATCTTCCCTAACAAATTCAATGCCAGTCAGGAACGCCACAAGATCATCCTTTCTGAACAACTGCAGAATATTCATGGACAGCACGTCCTTGAGCTGGGGACAGGGTCCGGCAGCACAACGACATTTCTACCGCCTGACAATGCTTACGTTGGAACGGACGTCAGCACCGGCCTTTTGAAGCAGGCCGTGAAGCGGTTCAAACAGGCGGGATTTGGATCCCCAGAATTCTACGTCGCCAGCGGGGATGACCTGCCCTTTGCTGACGAATCCTTTGACCTGTGTCTGTGCATCCTTTCCTTAAATTTCATTGGACACCACAAAAAAGTTTTTAATGAGGTTCACGGTCTTTTACGCTCTGGGGGGAATTTTATCGCCTGCGTCCCGGTCCCGGAACGAACCCCAAAAGAGATCACAATTCATGGGAACCTGCTTTCTGAGGTGAGGCTGGAAAAACTCTGCCGACAGACAGGTTTTATATTCGAACCGATCAAGGCAGAAAACGGAGCATTGCTGTATTTTTGGGCCAACAAACCAGAAAAAGAGTAATATAACGAAACATCCGTTAATATTCCAGAAATATCTTTATTAGGATTAAAGTTAATCAAAATACCCCTCACTTCCGGAGTGAGGGCTTCAGCCCGATTGCCTCCTCATAGGCTTAATTTTCTCAAGCCAAAAAGATTTGGTTTTCATGTTTTAAAATATTTTTCGTGGAAAAGAGCTAACCAGCTTCCCCTGAAATTCTGTCGCCCTAACCCTAACGCTAATAAGCTCAGGGCAGGGGGCTCACTCCGAAAAGGCACTTAACCATTCAATGGAGAAAACCCATAGAAACAACCAGCTCACAATGCAAAAATAACTACCCACCTGGACAGTTCTCGCTGGTGAGACACCAGCAAGAACTTAGTAGGTCAGGTATGGTGCGAAGCACCTACCTGACATTATTATCTCATTAGGAAAGTTATGTTTACACAAAGTTCTTCCACCCTTAACGCGTAAGGCATGCACTGCCTCAAAGCATTATATGTGAAAAAGAGGAAAATAAAGTAAATCTGGCACTCTTAGCCTCTGCTTCTAATTTTGGCTTGAAAATCTTCCTCTTGAATGTAGCAATCCAGCGTCTCAACCAAATCTGTCGCCCTAACCCTAACGCTAATAGGCTCAGGGCAGGGGGCTCACTCCAGAAGTAATTTCCCCTTTTCGATAGATAACGACCCAATACGCTCCCTTTAATCACAACTACCCACCTGGCCAGGGGGAATTCTGTCCTTTGGGGGCTTTTGCTAAAATCTCTTCCTTCCTATACTGAAGTTACTTTGGGGCGAAAGTTTTATCTCCGACCTCCGGAGAAAATTAACTCAACCTCATACCGCAGGAAAGGAAAGACCATGCAAGCATCAGAAAACACAAAAAAACAACCCTTGCTGACCCCCATCATGCGCTGGTTCCTCTTCGCTATGGTGCTGGCCAATATTGGCGGGATGATGACCCCCATGCTGATGCCGATTTACCTGACAGAACTCGGCGCAGATATTGGCAACGTCGGGCTGGTCTTCACGCTTACATCTGTTACCATCCTTATTCTGCAGGTCTTCGGCGGCTGGGTCTCGGATTCTATAGGCCGTTTACGCGCCGTCGCCATCGGCAGTGTGGGCGGCATCTTTGGCTATATTGCCATGTTCCTGGCGCCTACCTGGCAGTGGATGATCGTGGCTATTTCCATTTATCAGATCCCCTTTGCCCTGGTCGGACCCAGTTTTCAGGCCTTCATCGCAGAGAACTCGACTGAAGAGAATCGAGGTAAAGTATTCGGCATGACCAACACGATCTACCAGATCACCGGCATCGTGGGCCCGCTTGAAGGGGGTGAAGATCCGGGCGGCCTGCTGG
>JBMCLF010000032.1:0-11636 GCA_048615215.1 Candidatus Brevefilum sp. | reverse complement strand
GCTCAGGCTGTTGGATGATGTGCCGGAGCGCATCGATGGCGGGGTTCCCGGTGATGTGAATGATCTCTTCCGGAATTCCCTCTTGCAGCAGGTTCTGGCGGTTATTCTCAGTGGGAGCAAAATGCAAATCAGCCACAACCCCTGCCAGGCGCCGGTTAACCTCTTCGGGGAATGGCTGCCATTTATCATGGGTCCGCAGTCCCGCTTCCACATGCCCCACCCTGACCTGATTATAGAAACCCAAAATGGCGGTAGCCATCACTGTGGTCGTGTCCCCCTGCACCAGCAGCCAATCCGGGGTGTGTGTTTTAATCATGGGATCTAATTCAGAGAAGATGCGTGAAGTCAATCCGGCCAGGCTTTGATCAGTTTCCATCAGATCCAGGTCGATGTCTGGTGTGATCTCGAAAACATCCAGGACCTGATCCAGCATTTCACGGTGCTGGGCTGTGATACAGACGGTGGTGTGAATCTGATCTGCATGCCGCTGCAATTCTTTAATCACGGGTGACATCTTCACCGCTTCCGGCCGGGTGCCAAATACAACCATTACCCGCAGTTTGTTTTTCATGTCCATTATTATACTTTAAGCTCTTTGCTGGCGAATTATTTTCCCTGTCGGCCGATCAAGAATTAAAAAATTTGCCCCCATTATGCTATACTTTATTTATGGAGCGAACTTATTGGCTGGAATGGGAGAAATTTCTAAGCAAACATGGCTTGACACCGATTGTCAGGGAACTGCTGGTTGAGGTTCGCTCACTGCTGGTTCTTCTATCCCAGGCAATGGTTTTAGGGGTTCCTTTTATTCGAAGTTTTTCCTGGGGTGGGGAATATTTGGCTCTGATCGAGACGCTTGGCGATCGTGACAGACTTGAAGAATTTTCTGATTTTCTGATGGAGGCTGGGGGATGAACTGGACACTCATTGGATGGGCTTTGATTTTTATTTCTGCAATCTTGATTATCTTTTCTAAGTTCTTGCCCCTCAGTAAAACTTACCCGGTCAGAGAGTTGCCGATCGTTGAAAATCTGCGTAAAGCTCAGATCACAACCATGGAAAGGGGAGAACAGCGGCGGGTTTTGTTGGGAGACCGCATCGCCCCATTAGCCTATCCGGGTTTGGGTTTACAGGCTCTTTCTGCTCTGCCTTCTTTTCTGGACAGGGAATCAGCGATTGATGGTGGCCTGACCCTCGGTTCAGCGGATGGGGGACTGGTGGTTTTTGCCCGGCAAATCGTTCAGAACCGCTATCGGGATGGTTTTTCCCCGGTTTTGCATCAGGCGGGCGTCCGGACGATGCTGTATGGGCCCACACCGCTTTCCTTTACCGCTGGCATCTTGCCCGAATTAGCTGGCTCAACGGGTGGTTCTCTGACATTGTTTGGACATTATGGCCCGGAAGCGATGCTTTGGGTTGAGGCTCTACGCAGAAATGGGGGAGGAGCCTTTGCGTCTGGTGGGTCGCTTGCTGCTCAAGCTGTCTTGTTGCTAACCGTCAGGGATGTCTCGCTCGGGGAATCAACCTTCGCCTATCCACACATTCTTACAGGTAAAAAAGGGTCTTCACAGGAATTGTTCACAGAGGATCTGCTTCGATTAGTTCTGATGCTGGGGTTATTGATCGGTGTTCTGCTTAAGTTAGGGGGTGTCCTTTGAGGAGAATCCTGGCAGCTGCCGTCCTGGTGGGCGTTGGATTGCTGGTGTTAGGCGGATATGCTTTTCAGGATCTTTTAGCACCTGCACTAACTCTGGTCTTCGATTGGGGTGTGATTCTTCTTGGTGCGGCGTTATTGATCGGGATCGGTTATCTTTTACGAAGGCATTTTACCAATTTGCTGACTGGCGAAAAAAGTTCTGCGATGAGCGCGATCACCTTGATGGCCTTCTTTTTTACTTTGATCTCGGGTTTGATCCTTTCCACAAAAAATGAGTTTTTCAGTGATTTGGTATTGAATATCCAGATTCCAGTGGAAGCAAGTTTACTGGCCGTTCTGGCTGTGACGCTGTTTTATGCCAGTCTGCGTCTGATCCGAACCAGGGGTTGGACCCCGCTCTCGATGGGTTTCCTGTTAAGTGCGGTGATTTCCCTGGTGCTTGAATCCGGTGTTTTACCGATTGCTTCTGGCTCACCTGCTGCACAGGTGGTGGCCGTTTTGCGCCAGCTTCCTCTGGCCGGTGCTCGAGGTATTTTAATAGGAATGGCACTGGGTGGATTGCTGGTCGGACTGCGAGTTCTATTGACCCTCGACCGCCCTTATGGTGAAGAATGAGTCTGATGATAATTTGTCCGAATTGCGGCGTTGAAAATGAACCTGGCGCCAAACATTGTAAGGCATGTGACGCTTTACTGGCCACCTCTCAGGAGGGTGATCAGGAGGTTTCGGATTCAAGTGCTGAAGATATCTTTCCCATGCACCCATCTGAGGAACAGGATTTGCCCGATCTGCTGCATTCGTTGAAGCAGGACGGGGAAATAACAACAGATGGTCAGGTCGTTGACGATGCAGAAAATCGCGATGCGGATGAATCTGAGCTTCAACATGAAGAAAACTCTCCGGAAAACGAAGTTCCAGAATGGCTCCAGCGCATCCGTGACCGGGCTCGTAAAGAACCTGATGCAGCAGGAGAAATAACCCAAAAGCTCTCTGCGGCTCAAGAAAGCCTTACCAAAAGTGAATCTGAGGATCAGGAGGATAACTTTGCCTCCTGGATTCACAGTTTGCGAGGTGAAACTGCTGATGAACCGCCTGAAAAATCGCCTGAAATGCAGGATCACCCACAACAATCTGAGGGGCGCGGGGAAGCAACCCCGGAGTGGTTATCAAAGATCCGTAAGGTGAAGGGCCCCGCATCTGAGGAAAATCAAAACCAGGGCTCTGACTTTGCACATAAAAAGGGAGACAGCCTGCTGCAGTGGTTGGTGGCATTGGAAGAAGGAAAGGAAACTGTCCAGCCGGTAACCAGAGAAACCCAGGAGATTGAGAAAACAAAGGATCTGGAAGGCAAGCAGGCTGAGCTTGATGCGAAGGACGAAACCTCGGAGGAAACGCAAAAGATCCCGGTTTTAAAACTTCAGCGAGAAAAAAAACCTGTGCTTGATGCCAGCCGGGAAGAACAGCTTCAAGCCAATCTTTTCAGCAGTATTGTTGTTGATGAACGAGCAGAGCGACCCCTCAGAGAACCACAGCGTGAGAAAACGCCATGGGCGGTGCGGCTGATCGCTTCTCTGGTGCTGATCGGGGTGCTCAGTGCGGCTTTGTTTGGCGGGTGGCCTGGCGAAGGATTTGGAAGTGGTTTTTCCATTGAGAACACAGGAATGCGTTCTGCCATCAGCGATCTGCCTGAAGAGGCTTCAATCCTCGTCGTGGCGGATTACCAGGCGGGATTTTCCCAGGAGGTTCATTCGGTCGCCCGGCCCATCCTGTTGAACGCCATTACGCCCGAAATGGAAATTGCCCTCATTGCGTCCCAACCCTCTGGTATGTTACTCTCACGCCGGTTGCTGGCTGGTC
Source organism: Candidatus Brevefilum sp. (assembly GCA_048615215.1). Taxonomy (GTDB): domain Bacteria; phylum Chloroflexota; class Anaerolineae; order Anaerolineales; family Anaerolineaceae; genus Brevifilum. The sequence goes on along the minus strand of JBMCLF010000032.1, from coordinate 8,122 downwards.
TTTCCGGTGAGGGAGATTTTATGATTAATGATCTCGGTTACATTCCCTCGCCAAGCGTCGGCGCTTATGCGATCGCTGATTATCAAATGGGAGAGCGGCGTGGGGCGTTGCCGGCGGAAGGATTACCGGGCACGCTGGATGGTGTTTTCATCCTGGCAGATTCTTACGAGAGTGCCAGGTTCTGGGTGGAGCAGCTCAGCGTGCGCATGCCGGACACCCCGCTGTTCTTGTTGGTTACCGCGAAGGCTGGCCCGCTGCTCACACCTTATCTGGATTCTGGCCAGGTGAGTGGGTTGATTGCGGGTATTGTAGAGATGGACCAGTTCTCTGATGATATTGAAGGAGGTCTGGAAATAAACCTGAGTGCTGCATACCAATTGGGCACGCTGCTGCTTGCAGTGATGATCCTGATCGGGGCCATCCTGACAGGCAGGCCAGAGAAAGATAAGAAAGAAGGGGGGGACAATGAATATGAGTGAGTTTGTCTGGGGTTTGGTGGGATTTCTTCTCACAGTGATGATCCTCAGTTATCTGATCGGCGATAATTTCTTTTTTCGCCTTGCCTCGTCGCTATTTATTGGTGTGACAGCCGGTTACCTCGCTGTATTGGTGATCAACGACATTCTGGGGCCGTATATTTGGATGCCTCTGGTTGGCGGGAGCTGGGCAGAACGGCTTTGGATTGCTGTTCCCCTGATCTTGATCGCGTTGCTGGGGTTGAGCCAGTTACCGCGATTCAGCAGGCTCGGTACCCTACCGCTGGCGTTCCTGGCAGGGTTGGTTGCCGCACTGACGATTGGCGGGGCAGTTTTTGGAACAATCATTCCCCAGGCTGACGCGATTGTGAACAGTTTTGATTTGGCGCGTTGGCGGGTGGATGATAGAAGATCCTGGATTCAAGGTGTTGATGCAGTAATAATGCTCATCGGAACGCTGACTACCCTGAGTTATTTCCACTTCGGACGGCGAAAACCCCATCATCCTCAGGAAGAAACCAACCAACGTCCTAAAGCCCTTGAGAGTTTGAGTGCAGTAGGACAGGTTTTCATTGGGGTCACCCTGGGTGCGGTTTTTGCCGGGGTCTTTTCCTCAGCGCTGCTTGCACTGATTAATCAGATGGCCTTTGTCGGTCAATTCATTGCCCGGTGGATCGGAGGCAGTTGATGGCAGATTCGGGCCGTAAGGGCACTTACATGGGTCTTGATATCGGGCGGGTGAACACACGAGTTTCGATCTTTGGGATCAGCGAGGGCAAATATCGACTGCTTGGATGCGAGAGCGCCATAACAGGCTTTGGCAATGGAAAACACATGGCGGCAGGAGTTCATCAGGCATTAGGTAAACTGGAGCAGAAATTAGACCTGAGTTTCACTCATCCCTCAGAGCGCGAGACGAACGAATTCACATTCGTCAAGCAAATGGTGGATCAGGTAGGGTTAACCCTTTCTGCCTTCCCGCCGATAAAAGCTACCCTGTTTGGGTTGACTGAGCGAGGTTCGCTGGCGGCTGGCCTGGCATTGGCAGAGAATCTGCCTGTTAGCTTAGTTGGCGCTTATGGGTCAGCAGACCTTGCGGATGAAAACACAGTTATTGAAGGTCTGCTGCAGTCAAGGCCGGAAATCATGATCCTCACTGGTGGAACCGATGGAGGCGTGGAAGCCCCTATTAACCGATGGATTGAGGTCATCAGGCTGGTCTGCCGTGTTCTCCCTGAAAACGCCAGGCCCGCAGTGTTTTTTGCCGGCAATCCAAATCTTGAGTCTATCCTCAGACGTCGTTTGGAACCCACTTGCACGTTGTTTGTCCTGCCAAACCTGCAACCTGTTACAGGCGAGCGGGATGATGTGCCTCTCCATGGAGCACTCACCCGGCAAGCTATCTCTATGAGTATGGAAGAGCTCACGGGCTTACGGGGATTGACTCAACTGGCGGGAAATCTGGTAGGTACGAGAGGGTTCATGCTGGACCGGATGGTGCGCTATATCAGCCGTTCGAAAACCCAGCGATCCAAATCGGAAGATGGGGAAATTTTGGCCATTGACCTTGGCGCCGGCAGCACAATGGTTTGCGCCGGAAATAAGGGGCGGTCCCTTGCCCGCAGATTGGACGCCAGAGATGATGCGATTGAGGACTGGATTGGTTTTGCCGAAGGCCCGGTTCATCACTGGGCAGCCGCGCCGGTCAGCCGGGCTGAGGCGGGAGCGTACCTTGCAAACCAACATTTTTTCCCCGAGTTGATTCCCCAAACATTGACCGATCTGGCTCTGTCTCAATCTCTGGCAAGACTGCGAATCCGTTCCGCCTTGAGTGGTTTACCCGAGAGGTCTGATCGCTTTGCCTATGAACCAGAAAGAGGTTTGTTGGGACATTACGAACCGATTATTGCCAGCGGTTCGATGCTGACAGACGCACCAACCCCCGGTCAGGCCATGCTGATGCTGCTGGACGGCCTGCAGCCCTGGCGGCAGACCCATTTGATTTTGGATCGTTATCATCTCCTCCCGGTGTTGGGGTTGCTTGGCGAAGCAGAACCCTTACTCCCTGTGCAGGTGTTGGCCTCCGATGCGTTTGAAAACCTTGGCGCAGTCATCCCTGTGGTGAGTGATGTTGCTGATGGTGTGATGGTGGCTTCTATTAATGTCACCACAGCCTCCGAGAAATCGTATGCCGTGGATATCCCCAAGGGTGCACTACGGCGGTTGGTTGTTCCCGCTGGTGAGTGGGTAACGCTGGATCTGGAACCCATCGCTGAGGCGGATGCTGGTTCAGGTTTTGGCGTTAGTCATCATGTCAGGGTGAAGGGTGGCACGCTGGGCGTGGTGATGATGCGCGCGGCAGGCCCCTGATTTTGCCTGAAGATGATGAGGCGCGGGTTGAGCAATTGCGTCACTGGTTGTGGTCCCTGGGAGGATGAGTTGAAAGGTCTTGAAATCGCATGAAACATCTGGTGCTGAACAGGCAGAGGGCCACGACTATTCGCAGGGTTCGGAAATTACCTTTCCCGGGGAAAGTCCTCGTAGATGAAGGTCAGTCAGTGCATCCTGAAGACTTGATCGCTGAAGCAGAACTGCCGGCGGAGATCTATCGCATGGATATCGCCCGGGGGTTGGGCGTTGACCCCTCCAAGGTTTTGTCTTGCCTCGTGCGAGACCAGGGAGAAGAACTGGCGCAAGACGATGTCATCGCTGAATGTGACGGCGCATTTCCACGCCTGATGCGCGTCCCTCGGGCTGGTAAGCTGTTGGCCTGCCGCGATGGCGCGGCCCTAATAGCCGCTGAAAAAATGACTGTGGGGATGCATGCGGGCATGATCGGTGTTATTTCGGAGATCCTGCCAGAATGGGGCGCAGTCATCACAACACAGGGGGGACTTATCCAGGGCGTGTGGGGCAACGGACAGGTTGGTGCAGGGATTTTACGGATACAGGCTTCAGACCTGTATAAAACTGTTTCCAAGAATGATCTCAAGCAATTCGATGTGGGGCAGGTTCTTGCGGTTGGATTTTGCTCTGATGAGGCTGTGTTGCGAGACATTTCAGCGAAAAAACCAACGGGATTGATTCTTGGTTGGATCGATCCCCGATTGATCGCCAACGTAATGGCGCTGCCTTTCCCCGTGATTTTGCTGCATGGGTTTGGAGTTTGTCCTCTGGATGATAAAACCTTTGACCTATTGCGCGAACGGAACGGTGATGTGGTTTGCATCAACGCTTCCCAGCCTGATCAGCTGGCGGGTGTGTGGCCGGAAATCATGCTCCCCAATATTTCAACCGGGTTGATGCATGAGCTGCCTTTCACCGGGGAGCTCAGCGTGGGACAACGGGTTCAGGTGCTTTCGGGTCCTGAACGAGGCGGCATCTTCACTGTGGGGGAATTGCCTGAAGAAGCAGTCACTCTGGAAAGCGGCCTGGTCAGCAAAGTGGTTGTTCTTGATGCGGAGGGTGAAGAACCGATTGTTGTTCCTGTAAGCAATGTGATCATTGCAGGCAAACAGGATTTAAAATAAGCAAGTTTGTCCCGTCTTTCAAAGAAAAAATTGACCCAGAGAGGTATTTTCCAAACAAATGAATTATTATGGGGCGGGGGTTTGGGTATTGACCAGTGAGCTGAGCAACCAGCCATCCTGATCATCTGAAGTTGTCACCCGGTACCAGCGTGAACCTTCTGCAGAAGTAACCACATCGAAAATTTCTATTGTATCGCCGTCGTTCAGATAGCCAGCGACTGGCGCATCAAAAGTGGGCGATTCTCGAATTACAATGCCCTGTTGAGAATTCACGTTCGCCCAAAAAGTGGTGGGCTGCATCGTTTGTGTTTGGGTTGGTGTTTGGGTTTCGCTGGGCGAGATTGTATGTGTCATCGTTGGGCTGGCAGTGGGTGTGGGGGCTTGGGTGGTAGCCGCGAGTGTAGCGGTCGCGGCTGGGCGGGTTGAATTCGAGGATAATACCGTGATTGTGGGCGTGAATGTTGTTGAAGAGATGTTTTTGGTTGCAACAAACCCAGGTATGTTTGGGAGGCTCAGAAGTAACCCCCCCACGACGAGTATGCCGGGCAGTAAAAGCAAAAACCATCCAGATGGTTTTTTAGGAGCAAACCCCAAGATGAATAAAGTGATTGCTGATAGCAGGATTACCAGTCCCAGGTGGGTAAAACTGACCAGCAGCGCGCCGGGGAATAAGGGGGAAACTCCCAACGGGACGCTGAAGCCCGCAACAGCGAGCGGGAAGAGGATTTCATAGCTCAGAAGCACACCGATCAAACGGGGCAGTACTCCCTTGCGGATCAACACAAACACCCCCAGTACTGCGCTCGCACAAACAATAGAGAGATCAATCCAGTAAGGAGCAGAAAACCGGTACAGTGTGATGTTTGCGGGTGCGAAGTCCGTTTTAAGCCATCCCGCCAGCACACCGCCGGCAAAGACAATTACAAAGAGGATCAACAGGCTGATCAGAGATTTGAGCCAATGAGCTGGCTTACCTGAGGCAGGCAGCAGAGCCAGGCCAAAGGCCGGTTTGAGAAAGTGGAGCAAAACAAGCGACAAAATCAGGACAGCCGGGTCATCCAGAAACAGGGTGGAACCCAATGCGATAGTACCCAACAGCGATAGAAGAAAATAATTAAGGGTAGGTTTTGTCAAAATAAGCAGCGATTCCATCAGGAGCTGGCGTTCGGCCTCAGAAGCGGAGCGGGGTTGCCTCCGGATATGACGCTGTCTGGCGGGCGGCAGCTCATTGATGTTCTCAGGTAGGGGTTCACTGTTGGGTAAGCTCATCTTTTATTTCCCGGATGGTCAGTAATTAGACTTTTTGAGTCCTGATTGCTATTTCCATTATAATACACACGAATCGAGATTACCTGAAATCCATGGTGCCGTGAAACGGTTCACTAAGGTAAAATTGTCATAATGACCACAAAAAATTACTTAAAAACAATCATACTTACGTTGACGCTCATTTTGGTCGCGGCTATGGCCGCCTGCAATTCAACCACGCCAACTGGAGAGGTCCCTCAACCCATCGAAACTGACACAAACATCCCCGCATCTGAAGAGCCTTCCGATACACCTTCACCAACGCCTACACCAGAACTTCCGGTTGTTGTTTTGGCTTATGGTGAAGGCGCCGATGCTTGGACGGTTGAAAGAGTCCAGACCATTTTGGAAGAATTGGCACCGGAAAGCAGCCTGGGACTTGAGATTCAAGAAGGTCTGGCCGCTGAAATTCTCGACGCCAATGTCCGTGTTTTGGTTGGTATCAGTTTAGAAGTTGATCCAACAGGATTGGCCGGTTCAAATCCTGGTATCGCTTTTGTCTTTGTTGATCATGAAGGAACGACCCCTGCAAATAATCTGAGTGTGATTGGGGATTCAATCATCGATCAACAACGGCAGTCCTTTATGGCAGGTTTTCTGTCAGCGCTGATCTCAACTGATTATAAGGTGGCTGGCTTGATCCCGGCCGAGGATGAGCTGAGCGAATTGATGACGGATGCATTTGTCACAGGTGTGGAATTCTTTTGCGGTGTCTGTAATCCAATTTATCCGCCCTATCAAAATTTCCCCCAATGGGAGCTTATCTCAATAGAAAATGCTGCAGAAGGATTCCAATCGGTGGTGGATACACTGATTACCGAAAATGGTGTGGAAGTGCTTTATATCCAGAATCGCCTGGCATCGGCAGAGATGCTGACCTATCTTGGCAACCAGAATGTAAAAATTGTTGGTGATCAGCCACCGGATACGATCCGCAATAACTGGGTGGGTACTGTTGCGACAGATCCGGGACCTGCGTTGATCGAATTGTGGCCTGATCTGCTGGCGGGTACAGGCGGCGTTCAACTGCCTTCGGCGATTACATTGACCGGTACGGAGGCAGGATTGCTTTCTGCAGGAAGGCTGCGTTTGTTTGAGGAAATGGTGGATGACCTTGAGGCGGGGTTGGTTTCACCGGAAACAAGCCCTTAGGAGGCTGAGGATTCTGGTGGTTCTGCGGCCTCTGGCGGATTGCCTTTGAAGGGTTCTGCAGTTGCCTGTCCGGGTTGGGATATTCCTTCCCGGCGGAGTACCTTAATAATGGTCATGGCGATAATTTTGATGTCCAGCCAAAGCGACCAGTGATCAACGTACCATACGTCCAGGCGGAATTTCTCTTGCCACGTCAGGGCGTTGCGGCCGTGCACCTGGGCCCAGCCGGTGATGCCCGGCAGAACAGCATGACGGCGGGCCTGTTCCGGGCTGTAGAGCGGCAGGTATTCCACCAGCAATGGACGGGGGCCGACCAGGCTCATCTCTCCTTTGAGTACATTGATCAGTTCGGGTAGTTCGTCTAGGCTCGTTGACCTTAAGAATTGTCCCAACGGCGTAATCCGTTTTACATCGGGGAGTGGGTTTCCTTTGGAATCGTACCGGTTGCGCATGGTCCGAAACTTATAGATGGTGAAGATTTCCTCATGCAATCCTGGCCGATTTTGCCGAAAGAGGATCGGGAATCCATGCCATAAGGCCAACATGAGACTGATTAAGATTAAAATTGGTGATAGGATTAATATCGCCGGGATAGTAAAAGCAAGGTCCATCAATCGTTTGACAAACGGTGTGGTTTTAGGCAATAATTTAATCGTCATTATTGAATAAATTGTACCAAACTTATAAAACACAGATTACCTTTACAAAGGGCTGATTTACAGGGGCTTGGACGAAAGGATAAAAAGATGGACGAACGAATTCTGATCATTGAAGATGACGAGGAAATTCTGCGTGTGTTGAAAAGAGTTTTAACATACGAAGGTTATATCGTCGATACGGCATTGACGGGTAAAGCGGGCCTGACCCTGGCGGGTGAGCAGCGTCCGGACCTGGTGGTCCTGGATTGGATGCTCCCCAGCATGGACGGCCTTGAAGTCTGCCGACGGTTACAAAAGATGGGCAACCAGCCTATCTTGATGTTGACAGCAAAGGATACCACTCAGGATCGAGTTAAGGGATTGGACGTTGGTGCCGATGATTACGTGGTTAAGCCATTTGAGATTGAGGAGTTGCTTGCCAGGATCCGTGCATTATTACGTCGTACAGCCGCTGATCGCATTAAAGTGCTTGAATTCGCCGATTTGAGGCTGGACAGCAGCACCCGAAAAGCGTATCGGGGCGATCGCGAAATTGATCTGACAGCCAAAGAATATGACTTGTTGGAATTGTTCATGCGCCATCCCCGGCAGGTGATGACCCGTGAGGTAATTTTTGACCGGGTTTGGGATTACGATTTTGGTGGGGAAAGCAATGTTTTGGACGTCTATATCCGCTATCTTCGCCAAAAATTAGGAGAAGAGGGTGAACCCCGTCTGATTTACACTGTTCGCGGCGTGGGGTATGTATTACGCGAAGCCGAAGAATAATCAGAATATTTGCTAAAAAAATGTCGCTTCGTTTGCGCTTGACATTGATCTATACTGGCTTGCTGAGCGGTGTGGTAATCCTGCTCAGCATTGTCATTTATTCTATGGTGAGCGTGGTCATGATCAACCAGGTTGATGAACGCCTGGAGTATGGCTCACAGCAGATCATTAAAGCATTGCGAGCCGATGAGACCGGGGAGATTGAACTTAACTTAGAGACCTTATCCCT
>JBMCLF010000031.1:0-11645 GCA_048615215.1 Candidatus Brevefilum sp. | reverse complement strand
TTTGAAAAATATAACCCAGGTGGCTGCGGAAGTCCAATCGCTCTTCTATCAGCAGATGGTTGAGGACTTCCAGGATGGACCAGTTTTCCGGGTCTGGCTTCCAGCGGGCCTGCTCTTCACTTACTGGAGCACAGAGTGAAAGAATCGCTTTTCCCTGATAATGCATTTGGTTAACAGCCTGTGACAGATGCATTTCAACTCCTTATGATTTTACGCAGTTGGTTCAGAACCTCGATCATGCCATATGTATCCAGCCGGCAGTAAGCTTTCATGGCTGATTCATACTCAGGCTTTTCAGCTTCGGAAATTTGGCCGGAGACGATCCAGTACCAGGTCAACATGGCTTCCTCACCCTGCCTGATCTTCAGGTCTTCATAGCGCAGGTCCGGGCAAAGCACCGGCAGCACGGCCTTTAGCGACGCGCTGCCGTGAAAATCTGGATGCACGTAATGTCCATCCGTAAAAATTTTCATGAGATCGTATAGCCGGTCGTTAATGCCCAGCAGCCTTTCAGCATATTCCGGGCAGTGAATAGCAAGGTCTTTGTTGCGATACGCTTCAAAGACCTGGTTCCAGACAACCACGGAACCTTCTGACCCCAGATTGGATAACAAATGCGGCACGATTTTCGGCGCAGGATCTTCGGGCTCCGTCAACAGGCACTCAAAATACTCAGCGTCACCCCCAGGCTTGTCAATCACGAACAAAGAATATTGGAAGACGATATGCTCGTAGGGCCGGTAGTCCCGAAAGAGGGGCACAGCGGGGTTGAATGTTTCGTAATCCAGGAAATAAAGCGGATAACGCAGAGCCTCAAGGGACTCCTGGACAGCGGGTTTGTCGATCACGGGCTGGCCGGTTATCGCTGCCTGGATGTGCTTGCGTTGTTTGATGTTGAGGTCAAATGTTGTGGGAATGTCTTCAATGGCCGTGATGCCCATCTCACGCAATTGCACCGCTTTTTTCCCGATACGGGGAATGTCGTAGATCGGGCGTTCCGGCAATCCCGGGTGACAGAGGTCAGGGCAGGGGCAGGATTGAGGTTTGCTGCAAGCGAAATCCGGCGCCGGGGAAGGCATGCGTGTGATGGCATAAGCCTCTTCTCGCGCTGCGTCAACGGTTTCCCTGCGGTTCTCCACACGCTCCGATACTTCTTCGAGTACAAAAAACTTTGAGAGGTCAAGCAGCGATCCATGCTGGTAACCTTTATTGATGTGCAGGAGGTAGGATTTGCGAAGGGGCAGCAGCTCCTCCAGGAGCAACACCTGAAAGGCCACATCCATTTCAGCATCTTTTTTGACCGAAGTGGAAGATTTAATCTCATAGAGATCATAAGCATCGGCTTGCTGATCGTGGATCAGGGCGTCAACGCGAATTTTGTATTTTCCGTCATTGTATGTGCGCTGCCAGATTAAATCCCCTTGTTCATATTCGGGCAGAATGAATTCCTCCAGGTATTGATATGCGAGCGATTCCACTTGCTGGCCCTGAGTTATCAAATGCTGCTCGTAGAGAGATGGGCTTTCTTCTTCAAGCTGGTCATGGGCGCGCGCCCAGAGGTGCATTGGAGCGTCGAGATACCAGAGGAAATCCGTTTTAGAAAGCAAAATCATTCTCCTTTACTACCGGACAGATAGAAATTAACCGGCGCTTTGTGAAAATCCTTTTCTTGTTGAATGGCAAAGCCATTATTCTCTAATAATTTTTTCAGGTCAGAACGGCGATAAAGGTGGAAATATTTGACCTTCCCAAAAAGTTTCATCGCACGCAGCCCGAGCAAGTAAAGCCAAACCCTGAAGGGAACATGTTCAGCCATACAATCGGTTACGGTGGCCAGGACCCCGCCGGTCCGCAAAACCCGATGGGCTTCCTTTAATACAGTTGTTGGCTCCGCCACGACATGCAGGAGGTTGGTGAGTAAAACGATGTCAAAACTTTCATCTTCGAATGGCAGATCGTAGGCATCGGCTTCCTGAAAAGTGACATTTTCACAGTTGCTTTTCCGAGCTTTTTCTTCAGCCAGAGCAATCATCTTTGGGGAGATATCCACGCCAACAACTTCCCCCGCCTGAGGCGCAATCCCCAGGCTGACGATCCCCGTCCCGCAACCGATTTCAAGGATGCTGGATTGTGAGGTTACTTCCTCGAGGATCGCTTGATTGGTGAGGCGGTAAGCTTCCTCAAAGGTCTCCATGACGTTGTTGTCATAGCGGCTGGCAAGTTTATCCCAGATGGCGCGTTCGTTATGTATTCTTGATGCTTTTGTCATTTTGATCCTCCTTTATGCTTTATAGATACTGGTTTCCTAAGGGTCACTGCCAGATCCCTTCGGGGTTTGAAAATTGCAGCGATAGCAGTGAAAGTGCGCTTAAGATGCTTTGTTATCAAGTTCCGCAATCAGGTCAGGAAGCTCTTTAATATCCTGGATCTGGTAATAACCCTCATGAGACGGGTCGAAGTCTGCCAGCATTTCATGTTCCCAGGTGGAAGTGGCGGGGATGTGAACGGTTTTGCCGCCCAGGGCGAGCACGGGCGCGATATCCGAACGCAAGGAGTTGCCGACCATCAAGAAGGATCTGACATCCAGGTTGTGTTTATCCAGTATTGCCCGATAAGCCGGCGGATTTTTTTGATTAAGGACTTCCACAAACGAGAAATAATCCTGCAACCCGGAACGTTTTATCTTGCTGGTTTGATCGAGTAAATCCCCTTTGGTGATGACCATCAAGCGATAGGTGCGTGAAAGTGTACTTAAGACTGGTTCGACATTGGGCAGCAGGTCCACTTCCTTCTGAAGCATTGATCTGCCGAGAGTAAGGATCTGTTCAATCTTCTCAGGGTTGATCTGATTTTGAGAGATTTCCAGGGCGCTCTCAATCATAGAGAGGGTGAAAGCTTTAATGCCGTAGCCATAAAGGGAGAGATTGTCCAATTCGGTTTTTGTCAAAACCCTGTGAGTCTCTTCCTGTGAAGCCCATGGTGATAAGATCTCCTGCAGGCGAGCCTGTGCTTCCTGGTAGAGGGCTTCGTTTTGCCAGAGCGTATCATCAGCGTCAAATGCAACGGTTTGGATCATCTTTGATCTCACCTTACTGGTTGGGTTATCTGAATTATACTGGGGTATGCACGGTATTCAGGGAATTGAGAAGGACTCATTGTTGCGTTTTCGTTGAAAATAATTGATTAAAACGATTTATGAGAGGACGTCGAATGGCGCAAAATCAAAAACGTAAACCGGCAAAAAATATTAAAGGCTATTCTTCTAACGGACTCCCAGCAGCAACTCAATCACCAGTTGATCCAGCCGCTCGTACCCCATCCCTCGGCTGGCAATTTCCTGGCGGTTGAACGGAAAGACTTTGAGCGTATCGGCTTTCTCGGGTGTGTAAGCGCCGCTGAAACTGGACATCGCCCCGTCATCGGCGTTGATCTCCGCCAGCAGTGCCTGGATTTCCTCATCTGTGTTGAATTGAGCGGCTTTTTCTTTGAGGATCAGGTAGGTGCGTATACATCCCTGGGCGAAGTCTTTCACACCTTCATAATCCTCGGTGCGGTAGGCATGGGCATCAAAATGGCGGCTGCCCTGGTAACCCGAATCCTCCAGCAGCTTGACGAGGAAGAAGGCGCTCTTGAGATTGACCGAGCCAAAGCGAAAATCCTGATCATAACGGCCAAAGGCCTGGTCGTTCAGATCGATATGGAACAGTTTGCCGGCATCAATGGCTTGTGCCACAGCGTGGGTGAAGTTCAGCCCGGCCATGTGTTCGTGGGCAACTTCCGGGTTGACGCCAATCATCTCCGGGTGATCCAGCGTTTCGATGAAAGCCAGCATATGCCCGGTGGTGGCGTTGTAGATGTCTCCGCGCGGTTCATTGGGTTTGGCTTCGAGGGCAAATTTTAGGTCATAGCCCTGGTCCAGAACGTAATCGCTGAGAAAATTGAGTGCCTCGCGGGTACGTTTGATCGCTACGAGCGGATCTTTGGCCGCATCCGTCTCCACGCCTTCCCGACCGCCCCAGAAAACATAAACCTCTGCACCCAGACTGGCCCCCAGATCAATAGCCTGCATGGTTTTCTGCAATGCGTAAGCGCGCACCCGGTCATCGTTGGCAGTAAAGGCGCCATCTTTGAAGATAGGGTCGTAGAAAAGGTTGGTTGTGGCCATGGGGACCTTGAGCCCTGTTTCAGAGAGAGCCTTCCGGAAAGATTTTAAAATGGCTTTCCTTTCCTGGGGAGTGGCGTCAATTGGGATCAGGTCATTATCGTGAAAATTCACGCCGTAAGCGCCAACTTCGGCCAACAAATGTACCAATTCTGCAGCGGTCTTTGTTTCGCGCACAGGCCCGCCGAAAGGGTCCCTTCCGGTATTGCCAACTGTCCATAAGCCAAAAGTGAATTTGTCCTCAGGTTTTGGTTGATAGCGATCAGGCATTTTTCTCCTATTGATAAAACTGGAAATGTGATCAATCTTGAGTTAATTATACATGTTTGGAAGCAAAACAATACCGGAGACTGAGTTAATGGTTAATGCCATTCTGATAAATGATAGATATGTTTAAATGATAGAAAATTATGAAACATATCAAGTGGAGGTCTTCTATGTCACTTGCTCAAAAATCAAAAAAATTTTTGGATTATCTCGAAAGCTGGCTGGAAAATCGGCCCACTTTGACGTTGGATGAAGCCATCCCAAAGCCAGAAGAATCCACTATCATCGCCGCGGATGTCATTAATGGCTTTTTGTACGAGGGGCCGCTCTCAAGCCCGAGGGTGGCAAAAATTGATGAGCCAATAACCAACTTGATAAAGGCATCGTGGGATAAGGGCATGCGCGATATCCTTTTGGTTCAGGATGCCCATACTGAGGAAACACTGGAGTTTGATGAATTTGGGCAGCATGTCATCAAAGGTACGCATCAAGCAGAGGCGATCGATATGATTAAAAACCTGCCCTTTTACGATCAATTAGACACCGTATACAAAGATACCATCCACCCGGCTCTCAATAATAATTTCGATGAATGGGTTGATTCGCGCGATCACCTTAAAACCTTTATTGCAGTGGGCGACGTCACCGACCTGTGCCTGTATAACCTCGCCGTTTATCTGCGCTTCCGCGCCAACGCCTACCACAAAGCGCGCAGGGTGATTGTTCCCACCAATTGTGTGCAAACCTGGCATCTCTCTGTGGAAGATGCCGAAGATGTGCAGGCAATGCCCCATCACGGCGATATGCTCCATGCGACGTTTCTTTACCACATGGCTTTGAACGGGGTTGAGGTGGTCAAGGAAATTGAACTTTGACCCTGGCGTTTCATTCGGTTTTCAGGTCAGCATTACTTCTGCAATGTGAAGTGGCCATGGTTTGATTTGGTTCACATAACGCACATTCGGTCAAAAGGCCCTATGTGGTATGATTAACCGCTGAAAGATGAACGATTCTTATCTACATAACCGACGACTTATACAAAACCCCTGGATTCCTGCAGAAATAACATCGTTTATTTCAGCAGGAATGCTATTTAAAATGAGGTAGAGAAGCAATGACAAAAATTGTAAGAGAAAAACCAATTCAATTCAGCCTGCCACGCAGGATCAAACGACTTGAAGAACTGGCCTTCAATTTGTGGTGGGTCTGGCACCCCGAAGCCCAGCGGCTTTTCAAAGAAATTGACTCCCTGTTATGGGAACAGTCCTATCACAACCCGGTGGTCTTTCTGCGCGATTGTGAACGTCCGCGATTGAACGCGGTCACACATGACCGCTATTTTCTGGATCTGTACGATCAGGTGATGCGAGAATTTGATCGTTACATGAACGAAAAAGACACCTGGTTTTCTGAAACTTATCCTGAATTAAAGGATGAGTTGATGTCTTATTTCTCTTTCGAATTTGGGTTGCATGAATCATTGATGGTTTATGCTGGCGGTTTGGGAGTTCTCTCTGGGGATCATCTGAAGGAATCCAGCGATCTCGGGATTCCCCTGGTTGGGGTGGGCTTTGTTTATACTTACGGGTATTTCTCTCAGCGGATCAGTGAAGACGGCTGGCAGCAGGCGGAAAACGTCCCGATCGATTTTGATGCGCTTCCTCTGATTAAATTGTTGGATGAAGACGGCGAGCCAATTAAAATTGCCATTGATCTGCCTGGCCGTAAGGTGCATGCACGGATTTACGAGCTGAATGTTGGGCGGGTCAAGCTGTATCTGCTGCATACGAATATCCCTGAGAATGATCCCAATGACCGTCAGCTCACAGACCGTTTGTATATCAGCGACCTCGAACTGCGCATTTCGCAGGAGATCCTGTTGGGGATGGGCGGCGTGCGAGCTTTGCGCGAGCTGGGTTATGAGCCCACGGCCTGGCACATGAACGAGGGGCACTCCGCTTTCCTGACACTGGAGCGAGCACTTGAATATGTTGAAAAAGGTCTTTCCTTTGAGGAAGCGACGGAGAAGGTCAAAGCAAACAATATCTTCACCACCCACACCCCGGTGCCTGCAGGCAATGATGAATTTCCACTATGGCTGATTGATAAATACTTTGTACAGGTTTGGTCTGATCTTGGCCTGTCACGAGAAGATTTCATCAACATCGCCAAAATTAAGCAATCGTGGGGCGGTGATGCTTTCAGCATGCCGATTCTTGCTTTGAAGCTCTCTGAGTTTCGTAACGGCGTCTCGGAACTCCACGGTAAGGTGGCCCGCCAGATGTGGAGCTTCCTCTGGCCTGATAAGAAAGGTGAAGAAGTGCCGATCGACCATATCACCAATGGCATTCATACCGAAACCTGGCTGGCGCGCCGGATGGGGCTGCTTTTCTCACGCTATTTGGGCGCCGATTGGCCCGAGCATCTGGATGAACCCGAGTTCTGGACTCAGGTAGAAAATATCCCGGATGAGGAGATCTGGCGCGTGCGCAGACACCTCAAACGAAAACTTGTTGCTTACATCATCGATCGAGCCCGGGAACAATGGAAGACCACGCAAATCCATCCCGTTCAAACGATTGCCAGCGGCGTTTTGCTTAATCCTTATGCCCTGACGATCGGTTTTGCGCGGCGCTTTGCCACCTATAAGCGGGCCAACCTGATCCTGAGGGATTACGAGCGCCTTCTCAACATTGTCACCAATGCCCGGATGCCCGTTCAGTTCATCTTCGCCGGCAAAGCTCACCCGGCTGACGAACCCGGCAAGCAAATGATCCAGCAAGTTTACCGCGCAGTCAAAGATGCGCGCTTCGGCGGCCGGCTTGCCTTCCTTGAAGACTATGACATGAACATCGCCCGATACATGGTGCAGGGTGTAGACGTTTGGCTGAACACCCCCCGCCGACCTCGTGAAGCCTCAGGCACTTCTGGCATGAAGGCTGCTTTGAACGGTGTGCTCAACTTCTCCGTTCTGGATGGCTGGTGGCGCGAGGGTTACAATGGTTTCAATGGCTGGCCGATTGGCGAAGACATCACCCGCGCCACCAACCCGGAGGAACAGGATGAAGCCGATGCCCTGAGCCTGTACGAAACTCTTGAAAATGAGATCGTCCCCCTGTATTACGAACAGCGCTCAGCCGATGACCTGCCGGCAGAATGGATTGCCCGCTTGAAGGAAAACATCCGCACCCTGGGCGGACAGTTCAGTATGCGCCGTATGGTCAAAGAATACATGACCCAGATGTATGAACCGGCGATTTTAAATGGCATCGAACAACGCAATGGGGATGAGGAGTCTGCGTGATGGAGGTCCTTCTCTCACCCACAGCCTGGCTGGTCGCTTTCGGCATTTTTGCGGCCCGGTTGGTGAACATTGCCATTGATACTTTACGATTTATGTTCACGTTACGTGACAAAGGCGGTATTGCCTGGATTTTGGGATTTGTTCAGTCCATCATCTTTGTTGTTGTGATTGGCTCAGTGCTGACCAATATGGGCAATTTTCTCAATATCATTGGATACGCCGCTGGTTTTGCCACCGGCAACGTGATCGGCATGGCAATTGAAAAGCGCCTGGCGATCGGTTTCACCCACTTCACCATCATCAGCCGGGATCACAGCACCGAAATTGCTGATAAATTGCGTAATGCCGGTTATGGTGTGACGGAAATACCAGCACGGGGACGTGAGAGCAACTTTATGCTGGTGGATTGTCACGTGCGCCGGAAGCAGGCTGTCGCCGTAGAATCCCTGATATTGGAAGTGGACCCCAAATCTTTTATCACTGCAGATGATGTCACCCCCCGCCGGAGCGGATTCTGGCGGGCATAGATTTTCTTTTATTAAAAGCAAGGCTGCGACAAACTATTTCGCAGCCTTTTTCTTTTTAAATATAATAAGAAGGAATTTTAGCACTGGTTTCGCCGGGGAATGCTGTATACTAAAAACAATCAATACACTTCAGGAGGTACTATGGCTGGGCATTCCGATAAATTTCTTCTTGGTAAAACTTATGACCTCGATCAAAGTGAAATGCAGGATTCGCTGGTTCATTATGACCCGGACGACCTGACCACGCATGCCGTCATCACCGGTATGACGGGCTCCGGCAAGACGGGCCTGGGTGTAATCATGTTGGAAGAAGCTGCACTGCAGGGCATTCCAGCCATCGTCGTTGATCCAAAAGGCGACCTGACCAACCTGTTATTACATTTCCCGGACCTCCTCCCTGAAGATTTTAAACCCTGGGTGGATCAGGACGCCGCTCGCAGAGAGGGCATCAGCGTGGAAGAAGCCGCGCAGAAAGCCGCCTCGCTATGGGAAAATGGCCTGGCCTCCTACAACATTGGAAAACCTGAGTTACAAGCGTTAAGCAAGGCGGTTGAGTACGCCGTTTATACTCCGGGCTCGGACGCCGGGTTACCGGTCAGTATCCTTTCATCGCTCGCAGTGCCGCCCATTCCCTGGGAGGGCAACAACGAGGTCTTACGGGATGAGATCGCCAGCACGGTGACCGCAATCCTGGGTTTGATTGGTGTTAAGGACATCGATCCGGTCCGTTCAAAAGAGCATATTTTATTATCAAATATTTTTGAAGAGTCCTGGCGGCAGGGGAAAGACCTCGACATGGGTTCGCTGATCAGTTATGTCCAATCCCCGCCGTTTGAAAAATTAGGTGTACTTGCACTGGAGCAGTTCTATTCTGAAAAGGATCGCTTCAGCCTGGCGATGCTGCTCAATAACTTCCTGGCCGCCCCGGCCTTCCAGACCTGGCTGGAAGGGCAGCCGCTGGAAATTGGGCAGATCCTGTACACGCCAGACGGCAAACCCAGGCACAGTGTATTTTATCTGGCGCATCTCAATGACCAGGAAAGAATGTTCTTCATCACCCTGCTTTACACAGCTATTGAAACTTGGATGCGTACCCAAAAGGGTTCGGGCAGCCTGCGCGCCATGGTGTATTTCGATGAGGTGGTCGGCTATCTGCCGCCTGTTGCCAGTCCACCCAGCAAGAGCATTATCCTGCGCATGCTCAAGCAGGCGCGTGCCTTCGGCGTGGGTCTGATTTTGGCGACACAAAACCCGGTGGACCTGGATTACAA
This sequence comes from Candidatus Brevefilum sp., assembly GCA_048615215.1. GTDB lineage: Bacteria > Chloroflexota > Anaerolineae > Anaerolineales > Anaerolineaceae > Brevifilum. The sequence goes on along the minus strand of JBMCLF010000031.1, from coordinate 2,114 downwards.
AGCCCTCTCCAACGCTGGGACCTGGATGGTGGGTAAGCTCCAGACAGAGCAGGATAAAGCGCGGTTGCTGGACGGCCTGGAAGGCGCAGCCCCAGGCGTGGACCGTAATGCTTTTGATCGTATGATCTCCCTGCTGGACAAACGTGTTTTCCTGATGCATAACGTGCACGAAGATAAGGCAGAAGTGTTCCATACCCGCTGGGCGATGAACTATCTTCCAGGTCCGCTCACCCGGATGCAAATCCCGGCGGTTAATGCGCTGGTGAAAGCACGCACCCATGGGCCTGGATCCGCCCAAATAGAAGAAACTGAAGCTGCTCCTGGAACCGAAGCACCCGGCCAGGATATGATCCCCGCAGTCCCTGGCGCAATCGACGTGCAGTATTTCCCGGCGAAATTAATCTTTTCAGAAGCCCTGGAGAAAGCTGGTGAACCTTTCTCAGAAGAATTGCCCACGCCCAAAATGCTCTACCAGCCTGTCCTGGCCGGGCAGGCGCGGGTTGCTTTCATTGAACGGAAGCATAACATCAGCCGGGAAGAAGTTTTCACCGTATGCGTTGAAGAGATGCAGCGCAAAGGGCTGGTCCGTTGGGAGAATTTCCAGGCTCCACCTGTTGACCTGGACGATCTCTCAACCACACCCCGGCGAGGCGCAAGGTTTGGTACGCTGGAAGATCTGGCTGTTGAGGATGGCAAGTATATAAATATTCTCAAATCCGATTTTGAAGATTGGATCTATCGCACACAGACCATGATGGTCCGCAATAATGAAATGTTGGATATTGTCGCTGGCCCAGATGTTTCAGAAGAAAAATTCGAGGAAATATGCAAAAAAGCGGCCGAAGAGAGGGAGGCCAGTGAAATCGAAGCGCTGAAAGCCAAATATGAACAAAAACTCGATCGTTTGGAAGATAAATTGAGCGAAGAAATGCTGGATCTGGAGGAAGAAAAACAAGAACTGAGCCACCGGCGGATGGAAGAGGTTGGCAAGGGCATGGAGAATATCCTGGGTCTGTTCTCAGGCCGCCGGCGCAGCATCACCACCTCGCTCACCAAACGCCGGATGACCAGCAAAGCTAAGGCGGACGTGGCGGCGGCGGAGGAGGAGATCAAAGCGATTGAAAAAGAAATGAAGCGTATGGAAGAAGCGCTCAAAGAGGAGCTCGAGGAAGTAAAATTGCGCTGGACAGAGGCTGTGGACAATGTGATCGAAGAACGGATTTCACCCTACAAGAAAAATATCTTTATTGAGTTTTTTGGCCTGTTATGGCTGCCGTATTACACTTTTGAGCAGGATAGCGGTTGGAAAGTCGTTACCGCCTTTATTTGGAAAGAGGCATAACCAAAAAACTGCTCATTGAAGAAATAAGCCTAGAAAACCACCGTGATCCGGGACGAAACACCAGCGGTATCCGCCTGGTGACTTGCCGATGATGCTGTGTTACCAGGCAGGACCAATAACAGCGGGCTCTGATCCTTACTGCGATAAAAAACATTCTTTCCCAGTTAATGAAAATAAGGTAAAGGTGCCTTCCAAATGGGTGATCAACAGGCCCAATATTTGCAGGGTCTAGAGCCTGAAATATTGCGTGAATTTGATTTCAGATATTATTTAATTAATGGTTTAGTCTCAGGCTTATTTAGTTTCGATGATTGTTTTTCAGGTTTCAGCACTTTACGAAGGTTATTTCAGCCTTCCCCTCGAGGGGAAGGTGGCGCGAAGCGCTGAAACGAAGTGGAACACCTGCAAGGTGCTGGATGAGGTGAGTAAATCCATTATTGACAATTTTGTCTAACTGGGACATTCCACCTCATCAGTCAGCTGCGCTGACAGCTTCTCCTCAAGGAGAAGCCCAAAGAGGTCTGCTTTCGCTTTAAAGACTTCGCTGCTTCAGAGAAATTTGTGCTAAGCTCAGTCAGCGAAATATTATCAAATGGAACATTCACCCTGATCAACCAACTCCACCTGTACCTTCGCCTTATAAATGACCTCATTTTATGGGCGGCTTCCACATAATACCAGGCATCAAGCCTTCTCCTTGAGCATAAGGTGGCGCGTAGCGCTGAAACGAAGTGGAACACCTGCAAGGTGCTGGATGAGGTGAGTAAATCCA
>JBMCLF010000030.1:0-11704 GCA_048615215.1 Candidatus Brevefilum sp. | reverse complement strand
CCAAGAACAGCGCCAAATTCTTCAGCTTCTCCAACAGAATCCCAAAGAGTGTCCATTACAAACAAAATCTCACCTGAGCTGGTGTTCTGGTAAAAAGCATAAGCATCGCCGCCCCAACCTGCAGCTGCTTCAGAAGCGCGATCTTCAGAGAGCCGGTTAGACTCTTCATATCCTTTATTCAAGATGAGAAAAGTGTACCATTCCCCCATAACATTCTGATCGAGTAGCGACCAATCCTCACCTAAAATTGGCGTCAGATCTGGGAGGGTCACGTCAATAGGCTTATCATCCGGGTATCTCTCAGGATGTAAGATTTGCTCTGTAGATTGGGGCAGGTTCTGATAGGCCTGGTTAACGACCTCAAATCCATTTTGATTGTAAAGGTAGTCAATAAAAGCCAGGCCCTTTTCATATGGAAACCCAAGGTCAGCGGCAATATAAGGTGGGCCTTCGTCTAAAATCGGGCTGGAAAAATTTGAGTAAAACTTCTGGATATCCCGGTAATCTCTGAGTGTGGCATGGGACTGAAACCAAAGCAACTCTGTTTTTGTTGCATCACCCTCGATCAGTGCCTGAACAGCCAAACATCTTTCCGAATCTTCTTCACAGGACTCTTCATTTAAACCAAGGCCATCGCTCAGATCATAAACCTGGTCCTGTAAAACATGAGTAAATTCATGGGCATAGGTAAGTTTTTCGTTTCCACCGAATGTTTCGTCCTGAACAACATAGATTTCTTCAACTTCATCATCATAAAAACCTGCAATTTGTTCGCTGTAAAGGTCCTGGTAAAAAGTTTTCAGGTTGAAATCATCTGGAAGCAGCCCCAAAATTGATAAGATGGTTACATCCTGCCTTGCGTCCTCATCACTATACTCAGCAAAAAAGTCTTCTGTAACAATTTCTTCCAATTCCGTTGGGGAGATTAAAGTCCGATCGACTGGACTCTCCAAATTTAACCCCCTAATCTCGATCAACTGGGTCTCGATCTCAAAGATTGTATCCGCCAGCGCATCGGGCAATTCGCTGGAGGGCTGCGGCAGGTTGCCATTGTCCGGAACCTGATCTTCACGGGAGGATGTGGGATCAGCATCTTCCTGAATGGATTGAAGCGGCCAGATAAGCGAAACGCCAACACCGCTGACCACAATCACACCCAAACAAATACAGGCGATTACTAAAATCACACCACAGCTGATCAATATCCGATTTGTCCTTTTATTTTCCATGTTTTCCTTTTCAGCATTCAATAATTTGTTCTAATTCTACTCAAAGCAAACCGAATGTCCAGAAATAAGGATGGTTAAAGTAAAAATCCCCAATCGGGGATGAAATTATTACCAACCCTTAAAGAATCAAACATCCAGGATATAGCCGACCCCGCGTTTTGTGCGGATGAACCGGGGATTGCTTGGATCCTCCTCAATCGCCTGCCGCAGCCAGCTAATATGGACATCCAGTGTGCGCGTATCTCCAGTATATGAAGTGTCCCACACCCGGGTGAACAGAGGGTTTCGCTCAACCACTTTGCCGTTGTTCTTAATTAATATTTCCATTATCTCCACCAACCGTGGCGTGAGTTTCGTCTGTCGGTCTTCACAGGTGATCAGCTGAGTTTTAGTATTCAACTCGATTGGACCGGCCCGCATGATGTATTTTTCGTCTGTATTGTGATAAGCCTGCAAACGGTTGACCAGTTTTTGAATCGTAAAGGGAAGCCTAAGCACAAGATTAGCATCTACATCCTCTGGGAGGGAAATATCTCTTGTGACAATCAAGATGATGGGCAGATCCAACTTTGCTTTTCTGAAAGATTGACAGATCCGGATGCCGCTTGTCCGCAATGAGGCCGCGTCAACGACCACCACATCGGGGTCGACCTCATCTATCACATCAAGCCCGGCGTTCCCGCTGGGGCTTCGGGTCACCCTATAACCTTTTTCTTCGAGTTCCTCAGCAAATGAGGAATGATCGCCTCGCCTGCCCTCAACAATCAGGACGGCCAGAGCCGTCAATTCTATCAAAATAATTTCCTTCCCATTCCAGTATCAAGAATTATAACGCATAAAAATATCAAAAGTTTCTAAGAACCATCAATGAATCGGTTCTCAAGCAAGAAAATCCATTCTGGTTGCAGGAAATAAGAGTACCCAGACCCGCATAATAAGAATTTGAACGCTTTTTTAGATGATGTAATGATGCATTAATTTCTTAGTTCAAACAACTGAATCGAATATACTCGAAAACCTTAAAAAATCGAATAAAAAGAAGTTAAGCATTATTGCAGTATGAGTGTCCCCGTGTTAGAATCAAAAAAGCAGTTAATCACTTTAGGAGCATTCATGACAAAAATGATTGAGGTTGAAATTGATAGCGTTCGTGTCAGTCTCACAAATCAGCAGCGCATTGTGATCTTGAAAAGAGTCAATGAAGAACGCTACTTACCGATCTGGATCGGACTTTACGAGGCTGAAGCGATCACCATCGCACTGCAAGATATCCAGGTGGCCCGACCTCAAACCCATGACCTGCTTAAAACCCTCATCCAGACTCTCAACGCAAAATTGATTCAGGTCGAGGTTATTTCTCTCTCAGATGATGTTTTCTATGGCAATATAATTCTGGATGTCAACGGCGAAAGGCGCGAAGTTGACTGCCGTCCTTCGGACGCTCTGGCACTCGCTGCGCGTATGGATGTCCCCATTATGGTCTCTGAAGATGTCATGAGCCAGGCGGGAATTGTACCAGAAGAGGACATCACCGAAGCTGAAGCTGAGGCTTTTGATGATGAAGAATTCCCTGAATTAGAAGAAGAAGATCTGGATGTTTTCGAGGATTTTCTCCAAAATTTTGACATCGATGACCTGAACTCGGACGATGAGGAAGACGAAGAAGACCAGGATTGATTTCTGGTTTCTTAAAAATGCCTCAGACCGGGCGTTCTCAGTTGAATTGAACCCCGGTTTTTTATACAATAATGTTACCGCTGGCCTGTCCCTATATCGAAAATTGAAACGGTTGACATGATGGACAATATCGACCTCAGTGAAAATACCCTCTCCGATACTTTGACCCTCCCGAGCAATCGGGATGCTGAAGAAGCCCTGATTGGTGCAGTGTTGATCAATCAGGACGTCTTCCTGGATATATCTCAATTCTTAAGCTCGGATGATTTTTTTATCGTTCGTAATCAATGGATCTGGGAAGCCTTTCAGCATATTAAAGAAACACGCAACCCAATTGATTTGGTTACGGTCACGGAAACACTCTCGAGTCGGGGTCAATTGGATGAAATTGGCGGCCAATCTTACCTGATCTCACTGATCAACCGGGCCCCAAACGCCTACCATGCAGAATCCTACGGCAGGATTATCGAGCAGAATGCCATCCGCCGTCGTATGCTCGACGCCGCCAATGAGATCGCCCGATTGGCCTATCATCAGGATCAATCCATTGATACCGTTGTTGATGATGCCGAAAAAGCTATTTTTAATGTTAGCGAACGCCGCATTAAACGCGACCTCAAACCCATTAAAGAAGTTGCCGCAGAATATTACGAACACATTGAAGAGATTGAGGGTCGTGCAGGTGATATCTTCGGCGTCCCAACAGGCCTGATTGATATCGACAACTTGTTGGGCGGCCTGCAAAATTCTGACTTGCTGATTGTTGCCGGGCGTCCCGGCATGGGAAAGACGGGTTTCCTGCTTGGTACGTTACGAAACGCCGCGCTGGTCCATAAAAAACATGTGGCAATGTTCTCCATGGAGATGTCGAACGAACAATTACTGCAGCGTATGATCGCCATGGATACCCGCATTGATACCAAACGGCTCCGCACCGGTGATCTTGTCAATGAAGAATGGGATATTTTTCATCAAGCTCTGGATTCCTACGCCAATACCATGATCTTCCTGGATGACACCCCAGCCATCACCCCCCTCTCTTTGCGCACAAAGTGCCGGCGACTGCACCTGGAATACGGCCTGGATCTGGTCGTTGTGGACTACCTCCAGCTGATGACCGGCGACAGCCGCACGGACAACCGTGTGCAGGAAGTCTCCAATATCTCCCGAAATTTAAAAGTGCTGGCCCGGGAGTTGAACGTACCGGTTCTAACAGCCGCCCAGCTCTCACGCGCTGTTGAACATCGCCAGGATAAGAAACCACAGCTATCAGATTTGCGTGAATCCGGTTCACTTGAGCAGGATGCAGATATTGTGATGTTTATTCATCGCGACCCGCTGAGTGAAAACCCGGATGAACGCAACAAAGCCCAGATGATCGTCGCCAAACACCGCAACGGTCCAACGCATGGCGGGATTGACCTGGTGTTTATTGATGAGCTGGCAAAGTTCGAAAACGCTGCCAAAGGGCAGCCCTGAGAAGAGATGATACAATCATGACTTCTGAAGCATCAAAGACCTTTGGCGGTTTTCGGGAAGAGCAATTGGAATTGGTTCGGGTACCTGAAATCTTTTTCACACAACTGCTTCCCCTGATAAACTCCCTGGTGCAATTGCGTTTGATTCTTTATTTGTTCTGGTATCTTGAGCAGAAGGAAGGCGAGATCCGGTATTTTTTATTCAGTGACCTCACTGCCGACCGTGCCCTCATGGAAATGACCGGAGGCAAAGAGGGCCTGCAAACCGCGCTGCAGGGGCTGATCGATCTTGGCGCCATTCTCGCGGCACAACCTGAAAACGAAGTCGAAACGCACTACTTTATCAACAGCCCGCAAGGCCGAGAAGCCGTCAAAGCAATTCGAAACAGCCAATGGCAGCGAAATATCCAATCACGGATTGCAGTCCAGATGCCCGATGAGCGGCCGAATATCTTCAAGCTTTACGAGCAAAATATTGGTGTGATCACACCCATGATTGCGGAGATCCTCAAAGAGGATGAGAAAACATATCCGGCTGAATGGATTGAGGAAGCGATCCGCATCGCAGTCACACGAAACGCACGCAATTGGAATTATGTCCAGGCGATTTTAGACCGCTGGCGAAAAGAAGGACGTGGAAATGAGCAAAATCGACGAGACGATTCGCAAGATCCGGACAGCTACAGAGAAAGCTGGCTCGGAGAAAAATAACAACCAGGAAGCTGATGGCCCCATCCGCCAGGCAAGAATGCCCGGCGACCCCAACTGCCCGATTTGCCATGGGATTGGCTACCTGCGGCGCGACCTTCCCATTGATCACCCCGACTTTGGAAAAATCATCCCTTGTTCCTGCCGTGCGGAAGAGATCACCCAATCTGCGCGGGAACGGCTCTTCCGAATGAGCAGTCTGGATGCACTCAAAAACTTGAGATTTGATAATTTCGTGAAACGTGGGCAGGTCGGACTGGGAACCACTCAGGCCAATTCCCTGGAAAACGCTTACAATCAAGCAAAAAATTTTGCTGAACAGCGTGAAGGCTGGCTGTTGATGATCGGCCGCTACGGTTGCGGGAAAACCCATCTGGCCGCCGCGATTGCCAACCAGGCAATTGATTCTGGTGTGGCGACCCTCTTTTTGACCGTTCCTGACCTTCTTGATTGGCTGCGCTATGCCTATTCCGGCGTGAATATGAGTTTTGAGGACCGTTTTGAAGAAATCCGTGAGATTCCCCTGTTGATCCTGGACGATTTCGGCACCCAGAATGCAACCGCCTGGGCACAGGAAAAAATCTTCCAGATCTTGAACCACCGTTATATCAACGAACTGCCCACCGTGGTCACAAGCAATTTGATGGTCAACGAATTTGAGGGGCGCATTCGCTCCCGCCTGCAGGATCCCAACCTGGTGACGGTAGTTAAGATCCTGGCGCCGGACTATCGCAATCCAACCGACGATACCGGACACCCCGAGTTATCCACACTTTCACTGCACAGCCGGCAGACCTTTGGCAATTTTAGCCTGAGACAGGGTGAGAGACTCCCAAAGCAGGACCTGAAAGACTTGAAGACCGCTTTTGAAACTGCCCGAGATTACGCCGAAAGTCCACGGGGTTGGCTCCTTTTTACGGGACCTTACGGCTGTGGCAAAACCCATCTGGCGGCTGCTATTGGCAATTATCAGGCTTCAATGGGATTTCCCCCACTCATGGTCAGCGTGCCGGACCTTCTCGATCATCTCCGGGCAACCTTCAGCCCCAACAGTAATGTTTCGCTGGACAGGCGCTTCGAGGAAGTCCGTAAATCTCGCATGCTGATTCTGGACGATCTGGGGACGCAATCTGCCACCCCATGGGCTCGGGAAAAGATCTACCAGCTGTTTAATTACCGCTATAATGCTGAACTGCCCACAGTGATCACCACTTCCAGCAAAACCAGTGAATTAGATCCGAGATTGTACAGCCGGATGCAGGACGAACGTCTGTGTAAGATCGTGTTAATCCCTGTCCCTGCTTACCAGGCGAAAAGTTGATTTGAGAAGTTTTTAGAAGATTGTAATTACAGCACAGCGCTCCCGGCAGGTTGCCGGGAGCGCTTGTTCAATAGAAAAGGAGAAGAAGATGAGCTTGCCAATCACATCTTGCTTACTTATATTTTCGACTCCAAGTGTTGGAATCTTATAAGAATTATAGCCAACCAGAAATTAGAATTCAACGTGTATTGAAAATCCTGCTGAGCAATAAGCTGGCAATGGTTCCGGCGATCAATCCTGCCTGATTGGGGTTGGGTCATCCAATCATCCCTGTCAGAAAGCCTCCGCCGATAGGTGTAAGCAAAAAGATGATCAGGCCAACTGCCAGGTTGGTCGTAGAATTTGCCAGATTGGACAATAGTTGGTTAAAAAATAACAGCAGTCCAAAACTGATCAATAAAGCAGATAAAATTTAACAAAATGAGTTAGAAGTTGCATAAAAATGTCTTAGTCCTGATTTAGTGAAATCAGCCCACCTGAGCATAATTGGCACCGCTCCGGATCAACATACCGGCTAACGCCATAAGAGCAAAAATAATACCGCTGATAATAAAAACCGAGGGATAATCCCACCGGGAGATAATGGGTGAATATATGAACGGAGCGATAAACGGTCCAATAGACATTAAAGTTACAAAAATGCCGTTTGCGCGACCTCGGATCTTGATATCAACAACATTCGACAGCCAGTTGGCGAGATTGGCATTGTTTAATCCCATGCAAAAACCAACAACAAGCTCACCGATGATCACCGCCATCCATGACCGGGCAAATCCCAGAAATAAAAAGCCACCAAAGAATAGTATGTAATTGCCGATAGCAATGGTCTTAAATTTATATCTCTGGCTGAAACTGGAATAATACATCCCTGCAAAAAAAGAAAAGAGACTGCTTGCTGCCCCCAACCACCCAACAACCTCCCCACCGGTACCCAAAACGCCATTTAACAAGTAAGCAATATAAATAGGAACTGCTACAAACCCAAACTGGCTCAGAAAACCCGCAGCAAAAATGTATCCCTTAACCGGATTCAGTCTTAGATCAAATTCACTTGTTGAGACATCCAATTCATCAAGTATTTCCGGTTCCTTGATGGCAAACAGAGCCAAAGGCAGAAGGATCAGCAGCGGCAAATAAGTTAAAAAAGCAAGGCGCCAATTGATCTCAGAAACAATTCCACCAATCGGTAGAACCACAATACTTATCAACCCCCCAATTGCGGCTTGACGGCCCATAAATTTTGTTCGCCTTTCACCATCGAAATAATCTGCGATCAGTGAATTTGTCGCGGTCATTGCTCCGGCAATGCTTATCCCAACTAAAACTCGGGTAAATAAAATGCCCCACAGAGTATTGATAATTACACCCAAACTCCCCCCGAATCCACCTAACAGGATCGAGAGAACCAGCACCGGCTTTCTCCCTAATTTGTCCGTTAGGAAACCAGCAATCGGTCCGCCCAACACGACGAACAAAGCCGGCAGTGTGAGCACCAGAGAGATCAGAAGTCCGACACCCGGAACGGTTGAATACTCCAATGCCATATTGGGAATGACAGGTGATAGACTCGCGCCGGCAACCAGCGTGAGATTTGCACCAAATAGCAGGACGAGTTGAGCACCAAGTGATATATGAATGGTTGAGTGTGATTTAATCATTGTCTTCACTACATTACAAAATAAGAAAGTTTATACATCTAAATTACCTTCAATACGGATCATACTCTGGGTTTTACATTAATGCAGCAAATATCCGTTCACCGCGCCCGCAATCAGCATCACGCTTATCCATTGTAAAGCAGAATAGTTCGCCCGATAACAATCGCCAGCATTCTCCCAGTATCTGTGAATGCCAGAAACGTTTTTCGATTTTGGAAATAATCTGCCAGCGCAAAGGAACCAAACTGGCGCCAATAGCACCTTGAACGCTGAGGGGGAAAGCAGCAACCAGCCGATGTTTGGTCTGATAGGTCTGTCCAAGCTCACAATATACTCTCCCGGCCATCGCTTTCCTGGCGGTCTTTACTCAATTGAAGAAGGATCACCGCCCCAATGACCAGTATGCCCCCAATCCATTGTTGAAAAGTGAGTGTTTCTCCCAAAAAGATTGTTGAAAACAGAACAGCGATCACAGGCTGAAGCGTAATGATCACTGAACCCCGCGCTGCACCAATTTGCTGCAGTCCCACGTTGATCGAAAGCAAAGGGATGAAGGTGCCGAGCACACCCAAAGAGAGTATCAACGCCCAACTCTGGCCGCTGTCCGGTAATTTAATTCCTATGAACGGAATCCAGAGCAGGCTGAAAACCAGCGCACCCGTCAGCATCCACCACGTTCCACGAAATTTCGAAACCCCCTTACCAAAAAAGCGTTCGCTCAACAAAAAATAGGCGACCATTGCCAACGCGTTAACGATCGTGATCGCAAACCCCACTGGATCCACAGCCAGAACGGAACCAAAATCAAAGGCTGTCAATATTAATCCCAAAAAAGTCAGGGGCAAACCCAGCCAAAACAATTTCGGAACCGATTTTCCGGTAATCAGTGAATACAGCACAACCAGAGAGGGATAAATATAGATAATGATCACATACACAGATGTAGGTAAATAGTCCAGGGCAAAAACTGCAGAAAATCCCGAAATACCAAATACCAACCCCAGGAGTAAAAATCTTAACGGAATCCTTTGCCGTTGTTTATTCACATTCTTTCGAAAAATAGCAACAATCCAGATCAGAACGCCCGCAATGATAAAACGCCAAATCGAAACATGCGCGGGCGTCATGGCGGTCATTTGAGGAATGATTTTCATAAAAATGGTCGCTGCAGCCAGGCCAAACGCAGCCAACACCATTAATAAAAATCCTGTAAGCTTTGTCTTCATTCGATACCTTTCATAAAATTAACAGCATTCATTATACTGGTTTCTCATGCACTGCCAACAATAATCCTCCAGATATTTATCTGGTGGATTGGGAACGAGCTTGTTAAATAGTTTGATTTAAATGAATTTTCATCCGTGTTTTTCACGGGCGGGACATATACGGCCCAAGGCTTTCTTACTCCTAAGGGTTTATATTTGACTAATTTGGGTAAATATAGTAATAATTATAAGTATACCCCTCCCCCGCTAGGGGGGGATAACAGGAGAAAAATATGAACCATAACCACAAGGACACGATCCAGCGATTGAAAACCGTTGAGGGTCACATCCGGGGTATTCAAAAGATGCTTGAGAAAGACGAATACTGCATTGATGTGATCCGCCAGATCCAGGCAGTGCAGTCCGCGCTCAATAAGATCAGCGCCCGCATCCTCGATGGGCACCTGAATTCTTGCCTGATGGATGCCATACAGGGTGAAGATCCTGAAGCACGACAGCAGGTCCTCAACGAAATCACGGAAGTGTTCGAAACAGCCAACAAAGTCTAATCAACTAAGGAGAGATACCATGAAATCCGTAACCTACACCGTTCCCAATATTTCCTGTAAACACTGTACCCATACCATCGCCATGGAAATTTCTGAAATCGAGGGCGTATCCGAAGTGGACGCTGATGTGCAAACCCAGCTGGTGAAGGTGAATTTTAGAGAGCCGGCGACAGAACAGGAAATTATGAAAACCCTCGCTGAAATCAACTATCCCGCTGCCGAGTAAGTAAAATATGAGCAAACAAAAACACTTGACCCTCCCTATTCTTGGAATGACATGTGCCAATTGTGTCGCCACGGTTGAGCGCAATCTGAACAAAGTTGATGGCGTCGAAACTGCCAATGTCAACCTATCTTCGGAACGAGCCGCAGTCAGCTACGATCCCAAAAAGGCTTCCATGAAAGATTTCATCTCTCGGATTGAACGCGCCGGATATGAGATCGCCATGGGTGAAGCCTCACTGGGGATCAAAAACCTGTCCGACTCCGTGGATGTTCAGCGGCTTGAAAAAGTGCTGAACAAAACCGATGGCGTGATCGAAGCCAACGTGAACCTTGCAACCGAAATGGCACTAATCAAATATATACCCACAGTGATCAGCCAGAATGACCTAAGGCAGATAATCCGCTCCGCAGGCTTTGATACCCTTGAAGCGGATATCGATTTGGAAGACGCCGAAGCTAAAGCGCGTAAGCGCGAGGTCGCACAGCAAAGGCATTTGCTGATCGTTGGATTAATCTTTACTGTGCCGCTTTTTATTCTTTCCATGGGACGGGATATGGGTATGCTTCCGGCTGCCCTGGCACATGGGACCTGGGTAGACTACCTCCTCTGGGCGTTAGCGACTCCAGTTCAGTTTTACGTCGGCTGGCAGTATTACGTGAACGGATTTAAATCAATCCGCAACGGTTCAGCCAATATGGATGTGCTGGTGGCGTTGGGTTCCTCGGCTGCCTATTTCTATTCCATTCCAATCACCCTCGGATTAATCCCGGGCCATGTCTATTTTGAGACCTCGGCCGTGATCATCACTTTGGTCAAGCTCGGTAAGTTCTTCGAAGCCAAAGCCAAGGGAGGCGCGAGCGATGCCATCCGAAAGCTGATGGACCTTCGCGCGCGCAAGGCTTATGTTGTACGTGACGGCATTGAAGTTGAGGTTCGCGTAGATGACGTCGAAGTGGGCGATCTGGTACTCGTGCATCCCGGCGAAAAGATCCCGGTGGACGGCGTTGTGGTGGACGGGCGCAGCAGCGTGGACGAATCCATGCTGACTGGAGAATCCTTGCCCGTGGAGAAAACACCCGGCCAGGAAGTAATCGGCGGGACCATCAATAAATTGGGCCTGTTAAAATTCGAGGCGACCAAAATCGGCAAAGAAACAGCTCTGGCACAGATCATCAAATTGGTAGAGGAAGCACAGGCCAGTAAAGCCCCGATTCAAAACCTGGCAGACAAGATTTCCGCGATCTTCGTGCCAGTCGTCATTGGCATTGCCGCAGTCACATTTATTGTCTGGTATTTTTTAATCCCGCTGCCTCCTGATGCGCCTGTGAACCTTTTCACCCGCGCCCTGATCAATACTGTGGCCGTTTTGGTGATCGCCTGTCCCTGCGCGATGGGCCTGGCTACCCCCACGGCCGTGATGGTCGGCACCGGCAAAGGTGCTGAATTGGGCGTTCTACTCAAGAAAAGCGAAAGTTTGGAACGCGCTGGCGATATCACAACTGTCGTCCTAGACAAAACCGGCACGATCACGCGCGGACAACCCGCTGTGACGAAAATCCACCTGTACAACTTTGAAGATGGCGAAAACGAACTGCTCCGCCTGGTAGCCTCAGTTGAAAAAGGCAGCGAACAC
>JBMCLF010000029.1:0-11711 GCA_048615215.1 Candidatus Brevefilum sp. | reverse complement strand
GGCATCAGATAAAATTGCCCAGTCTTCCGGTAAATAAAGATTGAATGTGCGGTCTACTTGAACACCTTGAAAATTTTGATCGGTAGGAATGTCAAAGTCCTCAAGCGTAAACGTCTCAGTTCTGATCTCTTGGTTGGCCCCATTAATAGCAAATACCGGTTGACCGCCAAAGAGCATTAATGCGACCAGGATCAGAACCCCCAACTTTTGGATAAATTTTGGTTTTGTGACTAAATCTTTCATGGATCCCATTCTTTCTGCAGGTAACATGGATTTTCTCATTTTCCTGGCAGATAAATTGCACTGATTGTATAAGATCGAATATGACATAACCGATTTTAATCTGATTGTGAATAAGTTTGACTGTCCAAAAAGAAAAACAAACGTTTTGTATCAACTGATTATGGTCTAACCAACAACTTGTTATTATTTTTCTTATTTTTATATTACCTTAAGCAGTAAATTAACCAAAAAAAGACGGTTGTAAGTTGTCTAAAAAAATAGATTAGGAGAACTTAAAAATGAGGATGATCTCTTCTGAATTTAAGATATGGTAAAATGAGTCTTAATTATCAGATTTCATGTTAATTCGTTATCTGATTATCTTTTATGTAAGAGTGATCCCATGACCGATAAAACAGCGGTTAAATCAAGAGAAAAAAAGTCAAGAAGCGATAGCTTAGCTGACAAAGATTCTCAGGCCCCGGTTAATTTGGGAGATGAGAAAAGCCTGGATAAGCTGAGTAATCTGATGCCCTCAGGAGTAACCCACCACGATCAGGCTGGGAGGATCATCCACGCCAATCAGGCAGCAGAGAAAATTTTGGGTTTAAGCCTGGATGAATTAATGGGCCGTAAACTAACGGATTCTGTTTGGCAGACAATTACCGAATCTGGTAAAAAAATGCCGCAGGGCCAAAGCCCTCCTGAGATTGCGCAAACTACTGGAGAAGTTGTTTCGGATGTAGTGATGAGATTAGAGCATCCAACCACAGGAGAACAGCGCTGGTTGATGATCACGGCGTTGCCCATTGAAGACGCAGATGGAAACACTGTGCAAAAGGTGGTCTGCCAGATCAGGGATGTTTCTGACCTCCCCAAACAAGCAAAACGCGCTGATACTCAGGTGGCATTGATGCAGCAGTTTTGGAACTTACTGGCATCCTCTCATCATGATGGCTCTAAAGAGGATGATGTTTATCAGAAAATCGTTAACTTTTTGCCGCAGGTGTTAACTTGCCCCGACATTACTCACATACGTCTGAAAATTGGTGAAAAAGAATTCACCTCTGATCCGTTTAAACGCAGTGACCATCACAGGAGCATTGAAATCCATCACCAGGATGTTGACATCGGCCAGATAGAATTTCATTATCATGATGGAAAACCTGCCGAAGACCCAGGCACGTTGTTGAGCGCGGATGACAATCTTTTGGATGCATTAGCAAAGTGGTTAGGATTGGTTGTAGAAATAACCGATAAGAACAAAGAGATCGAACGTTTGAAGGAAGAGGCTTTAACTGCCTACGATCGCACAATCGAAGCATGGTCTGCAGCACTGGAGACACAGGATAAGGAAGCCAGCGGTCACACAAAGCGCGTGACAGAGTTGGCCCTTGAACTGGCCAGGGAAATGGGGTTTGAAGAAGAAGAATTGATCAATATCCGAAGGGGTGCGCTTTTGCATGATATTGGTAAATTAAGTATTCCCGATGAGATCATTCGTAAACCCGGAAAACTAAATGAAGATGAATTCGAGGTGGTAAAGAAACATCCAGAGTTCGCTCAAAGATGGCTATCGCAGATTGAACTTCTAAAACCAGCCCTGCAGATCCCCTACTATCACCATGAAAAATGGGATGGCACAGGTTATCCACAAGGTTTGAAAGGTGAAGAAATTCCCCTCATCGCCAGGATGTTTTCTGTTGTTGACGTATGGGATGTGTTGATATCTGACCGTCCATACCGGCGTGCTTTAAGCAATGAAGAAGCCATTGATATTCTGATCTCCGAAAAAGGGCGTCAATTTGATCCAAAGGTCGTTGACCATTTTATAAATGTGCTGGAAAAGCAGGATTACATCCAAACCTCTTATGAGATCAAGATCAGAGCTTTTGGCCAAACCCGGGTTTGGATTGGTAACGAGCAGGTGACTTCAAAGGATTGGCAAATTTACGCTGCCAGAGATTTGTTCTTCCTGCTCCTGGCTCATCCCGGAAGTTTAACCAAGGAGCAGATTGGCCTGCATATGTGGCCGGACGTTTCCTCTGACGAATTAGAGGTCAAATTAAAAAATACGCTCTACAGGTTGCGCCGCGCTCTTGGCAAACAGGTGATCCTGCTGGGAGATACGGGCTATCACTTCAACAAGACCATGGAATATTTTTATGATGTGGAGACTTTTGAGACACGTATCCAGAGAGCAAAACAGGAACCTGAAATTCAACAAAAGATCAATCATTTGATCCGGGCTGTTCAAGAGTACGATGGCGACTATCTTCCTGAGATCGACCAGCTCTGGGCAACTACGGATCGTGAGCGTTTTCGTTTGATGTATTTGGACTCCCTTTACCGACTTGCTGAATTACATCATGAACAGGGTGAAACGGATCTGGCGCTGCAGTATTGCTCTCAGGCTTTGGAGGAGGACTCGGTGTTTGAAGAAGTCCACCGCCTGGTGATGGTGATCCAGGCTGAACTTGGCAATCGTGCCGAAGTCATTCGTCAGTATGATGCTTGCCGGTCTGCATTTCTTGAGAAGTTCAATATTCCACCATCCAAACAAACTCACGAACTTTACGAGCGATTGGTTAAATCCTAATTCCAAACAGATTAGTTAAGTAGCAAATTGGCCCTCGAATTGATATTTGAGGGTTATTTTTATTCTTAGAAATCTATTTTTGGGTTTATTAACTTGTTTTAATCTCTATGATGCCTCATTTGAAGCCTGCTATAAGTAATACTAATGATGCACGTTTGATGATTGTCATCTTATTGTCGATTTATTTGTTCAATAGCAGTAGTACAGAGATTATTAATGACCGAATGTTCAAACCTCCATAAACCTTTCATCGAAATGTTCGAGCTCCGTTCAAGCCAGGAGATTTCAAAGCAGTTCAATCTCGTGATGGACTTCGAGGAAATGAAATCTCATTTGATATCGGTTTACGATGGGCGTATTAAGCGGTGGCTGCAGGCCATGGATAATTATGACCGTGGAATTATTGGCCACACTTTTCGGGTTACCGCCATCTCATTGGAATTGGGGCGGATTCTCGGTCTTAAAAAAGAACAACTTCTTTATATCCAATATGGCACACTACTGCATGATATTGGTAAATTAGGCATTCCCGATTCGATCATCCAAAAGCCAGGGAAATTGACCCCAGAAGAATTCAAGGTCGTCCAGAAGCATCCCCTGTATGCTTACGAGTGGCTTTCGAGCCGGAATGAATTTCAACCTGCCAAGGTCATTCCCCTTTTCCACCATGAGCGCTGGGATGGTACCGGTTATCCTCGGAGGCTGAAGGGAAAGGAAATCCCACTGTTGGCCAGGGTGGTAGCCATTGTAGATGTCTGGGATGCATTAACTTCCGATCGTCCATACCGTTGCGCCATGAGCAATAAGCAAGCATTTCGGTTGATCCAATCCGAAACCGGCGCACATTTTGACCCTGATATTGTCAATGCCTTTATGGAACTTGGCCAAATGGGATCCCGGAATTTGCCCTTTTCTCACGCGTTGATCTAAAAAAAATTTATTGATTGGGGGATACTAATTATGGCTTTCCTCATGAGTGGCAATCTTTAAGCCGTCGGTCGCTTTGGCTTTATAAAGTGCGGCGTCAGCTCGGTTGAGGAGGTTTTCAAGCGTATCGGTCCAATCCGTCATGCTAGCAATCCCGGAACTGACTGCGATCTTAAAATGTTCCCCCTGGTAGAAGATCGGTGATGCATCTAGCACCTGATAAATCCTCTCGACAACGTGGTAAGCTTGATGCGCGTCTGTTTCAGGCAGCATGATCAGGAATTCATCCCCGCCAAAACGTCCTACGAAATCGACATCACGAATTAGTGCTCGTACGATTTTTGCGAAGACCGATAGAGCCCGATCGCCGGCCAGGTGTCCGAAGGTGTCGTTGATATATTTCAGATTATTGAAATCAATCGCTACGAGTGACAGGGGATGGTGATAGCGCTTTGACCGGCGCAATTCTAGTTCTGCCAACTGCATAAAGTGCCGCCTGTTGGGGATCTGGCACAATTCATCGATGGTCGCCTGTTGATGTAATTTTTTGAGCAAGAGTCTCTTTTCGGAAATATCCCGACTAATGCCATGATAACCAACCAGATTGCCATGTTTGTCGTAATGGGGGGCTGCTGTGATTTCCGTCCAGATCCAACTACCGTTTTTGCAGCGCTGCTCGACTTCAAACCGCGTTACAGTCATATTATTTCCCACCTGTTCAGCCTGGCGGTGGTTTTCAATCTTTTTGCGGATAAGTTGGATACCCTCCGGCTTAAAAATATTCCAGATCGGCTGACCAATGACCTCTTCGCGCTTGAACCCACGGATGGTCTCATCGGCGGTGCTGATGTAGTCCAGCCTAAAACTCCGGTTGATATGCCAGATCACATTCCCGGAATTTTCTGTTAAAAAGCGGAATTTTTCCTCATTCTCTCGCAGTTTTTCTTCCATTTTCTTGCGGGAGGTGATGTCACGTGCAACGGTGATGACACACTTTTCATCTTTCAATTCAATGGTGCGTGCAGAGACAAGGCACATCAACGAACGTCCATTTTTCCGGCGAAACTCAAACTCGCTATTCTCAACCGAGCCTGTTCCAGTGAGGATAATTACGAATTTTTGGCGTTCTGCCCGATCGGCCCAGATATTGAGATCCTTGGTGGATTTTCCGATCACATCCTTTGGCGTATACCCGGAAAGATTGGTGAAGCCCTCGTTGATCTTGATAAATTTCCCATCCCTCAGGCGAGTGATCAACACAGCATCGGGAATGGTATTGATGGTCAGATTGAAAATATCTTTTGCCTCGACAGATTTTTTTTGTAGTCGATGGTTGATGCGGTTTACGAATCCAAAGGCCCAGAGCATGGAGTGGATTAAAATTACGGCGTAAATGTTCTGATCGATAAAACCGGTTATTTGTGATGCTAATTGATCTGAGGATAAAAATAAAAACACCCCCTGGATAAAGAAAATTGATG
Source organism: Candidatus Brevefilum sp. (assembly GCA_048615215.1). GTDB lineage: Bacteria > Chloroflexota > Anaerolineae > Anaerolineales > Anaerolineaceae > Brevifilum. The sequence goes on along the minus strand of JBMCLF010000029.1, from coordinate 6,482 downwards.
CATGAGTGAGAAACGATAATGGGAGAAAAAGAGCCATTTTTCCCAATTCAATTGATTTATCTTTTCTTACCACCCAGGCGTTCAAAGCGGATAATACGGCAATGGATAGGAAGGTGAGTGCGTTGGAGATGCGTGGTTCTCCTAGAAGGTAAAAAATTCCAGTGGTCAATGCATAGAGGATGATGAAGATGGCGAAATTTCGGTTTCTCACCCGGACATCAAAGAAGCGAAGGCTGCCTCGATAGATGGCTAGAGACCCTGAAATCAGGAGCAGGTTTTTATGGATTTGTGGCAAGAGTGCCGGAGTCATGAATTCTTCGAAGTAGTGGAAGAGGCTGAAGACCCCGAATAAAGCAATCCCGGTTATCCACCATCCCTTACCTCTGAAAGATTCGTCTTTTCGATAGAGAATCCCAAGAGTTGCAGCTAAAACAAAATGTGTTAGCCCGAGAACGAGCGAAAGTGTCAATAAATCAATAATCATTTCCGATGTGTGTCAATAGATCAACGTGGTTTTCGTTGACAGATGTTGAAAATTAAATAAGCTTTTATTGATTATAAGGGATTAAAGAATACTTTTCCACTAATTTTGGTTTCATAAGATCAATGGTAGAGTTGTAAGGTGCAGTCCGGTTGCCCGCTCCCCTTCATACATTTTTCTTTATCAGGATGACCTTTGTGGTTAAGGTTTGGCCTGATTTTTAACAAACACATCCATCAATTGTTCTTCAGGACTTTGCGATTACCCGAGTGTTTCAGCAAGTCAATCGTAATGGTTATTCGGTTAGTTAAATCTCATGATATCGTCACATCTACTATAAAAATTATTATATAAAAACTAAAATAAGGAATGAGAGGTAAAAAATCAAGCTTGAGAGAAATATCAATTTGAAGGTCTTATTCCAATAAGCGAGGATTACTTATGGTGATTATTATCTTCATGAATTAATTTTCGCTTTACTGAATTAGGTGCTTTAATTAAATTGATGATAATCTCTGTCATTTATTATGCTTCTCTCAACTTTTTCTGGTGAGATCATTTTTCGACTAATCTTCATCTTGCGTTGCTTCGGTGGATTCAGGAGTTAATTTATTCATTGAAGTTTGCTTGAAAAAAGTGTTTCAGGCGTGGCACGATTAAAATATTGTCGGTAAGCATTCATTTCATTCATTAAGTTTAATAAAATTTCTTGATAGATTTCAACCGATCCTTGATTTGATTTTTCACTGGTTTGTTCTATCCTGACCTGGTCGCCATCTATTTCGAAATTTAAATTACCCATTACCTCCCAGAGTTTAAGGCCGACCCGGACAAGATCAGCATCAATGGCGCAGGCGCTGGCAAGTTGAGAAATCATCGTGAGACCGCCTTTTTGATTCACGGTGTGTTTTGCCAGCCCCCCCAGCCGTTCCATCAAGGCTTTTGGTGTTTTTAATGCCGGCTCAACCCCAAAAAGGATGACCTGATTGGGATTTGTTTTACGGAGCACCGTTTCAAGGACTTTAGATGAGGGTGGGCAACTCCAAATGATCAAACCCGCGCAAGGAGTGAGCTCGTGGCGTCCTTTTCCTGGAAAACCCTTGGGCAATGGCCCCTCGGCCCAAACCTGCAGGTTGGATTGTTCTGCTAAAAGGCGATGTAGTTCTTTTTCAGGTGTGAGAGAGGAACGCTTATCAATGATCTCAATAGGGGCTCTGGCAACCTCCTGCCGGCCTTGCTCGGAGAGCCTGTAATCCACCCATTCGGCGCTGATTTGCCTCTGGCTCTTATAGTCACTCTGGGATAGCGTACATACCAGGTCAAATTGTGCTTCTGGAAGAGGTTCATCGCCCCCATTCCACCAGATGAACCTTTGGGAGTTTTCAGCCCGATCTGTTACGGTCACCTGACGGTGTTCACCCTGGGCGCCGAGTGCCGTACTTGACTCAACTTTTAAATCCCGTAAGAGGAAATTGAGGGTTGGGTTACCGGGCCCAAAGGGCGCAAGTCTTTCAATCTGCTCGATCAAATCGAAAGAAATCTGGTCGAGCGTGATTTCCCTGTCAATCTGAACTTCCGGTACAACCTCTATTTGCTCAATTCGTTCTCTAACCTCTGCTAAAAAGCCGAATTTAAATGCTGAGAGGTTATCCGCAGGTAGGGAAAGGCCTGCAGCCATGGGATGGCCCCCAAAACCAGAGAGCAATCGAGATTGTGAGGCAATGGCCTCTGTAACGTTGACGCCCGGTACCGATCGAGCTGATCCATGAATTGGATCTTCGCCAGTCAGGAGGATTACTGGCTTATTGTAGCGTTCCACCAGTCTGCTGGCGACAATGCCCACCACACCGCCGGGCCATTCAGGGTGATGCAGGACAATAGCGGCAGCATGGCGATCATCGGGCGAAGCAGCGAGCTTTGCTTCTGCCGCTTTATCTACCTGCCGGGTGGCAAAGCGGCGTTTGGCGTTCAACGCTTCGATCTGAGTCCCAAGGACACGAGCCTGTCCCTGATCACGTGTGGTGAGAAAGTCAACCATGGGATTAGCGTCAGTCAGGCGTCCGACCGCGTTCAACCGTGGGCCGATCTGAAAGCCAATATGACTTTCGTTCACCTGCAATGGATTTAATTTCGCATTACGGTACAGCGTTTGCAAACCAACCCGCTGTGTTTGACGAAGGCTGGACAAACCTTTCTGCAGGAGATAGCGGGTGTCTTGATAAAGTTCTGCAACATCTGCAACGATACCCAGAGCAGCCAGTTCCAGATAATGCCCGTTACTGAAGCGTTTCTCCATGCGATCGAACAATCCCTCCATGAGCTTGTATGCGACCCCCACACCGGGAAGCGTGCGTAAGGGATGTCCTGGTTGCAACCGCTGAGGGTTGACCACAGCATTGGCCGGAGGCAGAGATTCGCTGAGCGCGTGGTGATCGGTAACGATTACAGGTTTGCCGGCCTGCCGGACCCGCAGCACATTTTCCTGTTCCGAAATCCCTGTGTCACAGGTGAGGAGTAAATCGAAGCCCTTTTCAAGAAAGGCATCCAGGACTTCTTTTGTGATCCCATGTGATTCTTCTCCCCGAACGGGAATGTGGTAGTTAACACGGCCGCCCAATTCTCGTAAACATTCCACCAGCAGGGCGGTTGCGGTTTGTCCGTCCACATCGAAATCCCCCCAAACGAGGATCAGCTGGTCTTCCACCAGCGCTTCCTGAAGCAGATCCCAGGCAGCCTGGCTGTCTGGCAGAGCATGCGGTTTGCAAGGCTTGAAGAACTCCGGATCAAGGAAAGCTCTGGCTTCCTGGATCTTTCGAATTCCTCGACGGTAAAGGGTTTGGGCAACGAGCGGGTCACCCCCGATGAAGTTTTTGAATTCTTCGGGTAAATCAACATCTTCAGGCAAGACCCAGTGCTTTTCCGGGAGCATTAAAATGAAATCTCTTCGATCTGTTCGAATTCGATATCCAGCTCAAAGTCCTCCGGGCCTGACTCAAAGTCTTCGAAGGCATCAAGGTCGCCGGCCTGGCTGCCGCGATCACAGTGAGAACGGTAAACACAGTAACGGCACTTGTCTGTATCATCGGTTCTCAAAAACCGGGTTTCTTCACGCTCAGCGATTTCATTGATCAGCCGTTTGATAAAATCCCGGTCGGATTGATATTCGTCCTGGGAATAGGGCAGGGTCACCGGCTGTTCGGGTCGTGGCGCAAACCAGTAGTGCATGGACACCTGGTCTGGCGAAATTTTGCTTTTGTTGACAAGCTCAGCCCCTGCTTCAGCGAGGATGAAACGATATAGCCTTGTCTGGACCCTTTGCAGCAACCAATCTTTTTTGGGTTTTCGGCGAGAGGTTTTCCAATCGAAAATAGCCAACGAGCCAGAACTTCTGATCACGATTAAGTCAAATTTTGCCAGCAAAGCATACCCATCGAGCGATGTACTGAGTGTGGTTTCAACATATTTCTTTCCCTCGATGGCTGGCGAGGTATATTGCAGAAAATCTTCCCACCAATGTGAAACCTCTGTTGCCGGGTCAGCATCAGCCAGGTCGGTGATTCGTCTTTCCGGAACTCCCAGCAGGTATTGTTGAATCAGCCGATGAAAGCGCGCGCCAACCTGGCCGCGCCGTTCAAAATCCAATGCGTCATCCACAACCAGGGCAGGCCATTTCAGCCGTAGATAATAACGCAAATAAAAACGATAGGGGCAGTCAACATAGTCCTGGAGGTTGCTCTGTGAAAAATAAAAGTCATCAGGAAGTTGCATGTCTGCGCTCCAAATCGTTTATCAATTCCAGGAAGGGCAGGGCAGCGACATTTTTTTGGGAGGTACGGCCGGTGTTCCACGTGGCGGTAAGCCAGCGGCGCGCCCGTGTAATCCCTACGTAAAACAGTCTCAGCCGTTCGCGGATGAATTCCTGCCTCGCTTCCAGGGAGGCCTTTCCGGGTTCATGCCAACCAAAGGGATGGTCTTCCAACAGGATCTTCAATTGCGCAATGGTTTCGGCTTCAAGATTGAGGTGGCCCCGCACAAACCATTTCTCCGATTGGAACTGGTCGTAATCATGTCCGGATGGAAAGTTGTAATTGTTCAACGAGGTTAAGAAGACACAATCCCATTCCAGCCCTTTGGCTTTATGCATGGTTGCCACCAAAACCCGGCCCGGGTAGAGATTCGGGTTGAATGCTTCATCTTCCCGAGAGAATCCCAGATAGCGCCGCTCATTTCGAGCAATATTTGCCAGTTCCTCGGTAAATTCGGGCAAACGCCAATCTGGATGATCATCGCTGAATTGGCGCAGGAGAGAGGAAAGTTTATATGCAAGCGCCAGTTCTACCGGATCTAAGAAGAGGTCCTGTGAAACCGTCAAAACGAGTTGATCGATTGGCAGCAGGATCGTGTTGTGCCAGCGTTTGACAACCTCTCGAAAATCGGTCAATTCTTGCCTAGCCGTTTGATGGGACACTTGATCCAGAGCTTCCTCCAGCCAATCCTGTGTTGGGCTGGGCCAGAGGTAGTCTTCCACATTATCGCAGCTTCGGATAACCTTTGCAACCTCTTTGTGAAAAGGCCAGCGTTCATTATCTTCCCGTGCTGACCTGCGCCATACCTTATAGGCTGACGCGAGTTTGCGACTTGATTTGGGATTGCTCAAATACTGCAAAATATTCGCAATTGCACCGGTAGAAAGCCGGGTGGCGCTGGTCGATTGAAGCAGGCTGTCGATATAAGGAATCTCCCGGCGTTTGAGTTCATCTGCAAATTTAAAGGCGCGGATATTACGGGGCGTGAGGATGGCGATGGTTTTATCCGGATTCTCAGCGAGAAATTTTTCCACTTCAGTTACCACGTAATTGATTTCTTCATCTGGCGACAAGCCCCGTTCTACGAACTGGATACATTCAGGGCAATCCATGGGATTTGGTTGAGGGTCATCAGGCGGTGTGGGTTGGATAAACGGCGGGTTGAGGGCAGAACGTGCCTCAAGGTTGGGATGCTCTGTTTGTGTCCATTCGATCAATCGGTTTGCCAGGTTTATGATGCTTTGAGATGAACGTCCGCTCTCTGGAAGGGTTCGCTCCATCACATTTGGCTTATTTAGAAAATCAAGGAAATATTGCGGGCTGGCTGTGGTGAAGGTCTCATAGATTGCCTGGTTGGGATCGCCAACTCGCACCCAATTCCCGCTATCTCCAGTCAGGATTGAGAGGATCTGCTGCTGGAGGAGGCTTGAGTCCTGGGCTTCGTCTTCAAGGATATAGGGCCAACGTTCCCTCAGCAGGTCAACCAGTGCGGGGTCCGATTCAAGGCAGTGCAATGCCAGGCGAATCAGGTCGTCAAAATCTACACTACCGCGGTAGACCAGGGCTTCCTGATAGGAGCGGTAGATTTGAGTTCCCATCTCAACCAGCGGGAGTTTGATCTGTGTGTTTAATAGCCGCTGCCGCAAAGTCTCCGGCGTCAATTGGCGGTCCTTGGCCAGCCGGATGAAGGCGGTGGCAATAGATTCAACCATGCGGGGCAGGTTATATTTGTTGTCGTAAATTTTTTCCTTTTGGTAGTCTTCATATTCCAGATAAGGCTCGAAGAAATCGATGTTACTTCCAAGCCAATCCTGGACGACGGCGCGTTTGATCCGGTCGGCCTCTGTTTCATCAATAATCTGGTAATCATTGCTTAAACCTGCCAGGTCTGGCCGTTCCCGCACGATATCATTGGCCAGACCGTGCAAGGTGCGAACCCGGTAACCATAACCGGGCAGCAGGTTCTCTGCTCTGAGGTGGGATGAAATCCTTGTAGCAAAGTTTTCCACAGCCGCGTTAACCAGCGTAACCACCAGGATCTCCTGATTCGGGTTGACGGCACCAGCGCGGATCAGCTTTGCTGCGAAATAGGAGAGCGTCCAGGTTTTTCCGCTGCCGGGTACAGCGCTCACCCCCATTTTTCCATTTTGATATGACAGGATGCGCTCCTGGCCGGGCCGAAGTTTGATATTTTG
>JBMCLF010000028.1:0-11925 GCA_048615215.1 Candidatus Brevefilum sp. | reverse complement strand
GGTTCCCGTGAATATTTTTCATCCAATATAGCCAGGCCGTATGAAACTGCAGCACCAAGGATAAACATCCCCGCGCTCACGGCCAGCGCCCAACCTCGCAGGCCTTCCGGGATAATCACGATAGTCGAACCGATAACGACACCCAGGATGAAATGATACATAAAGGCGTAATACTTTTCAAACAACCAGGCGACCAACCGGGCAAATAACAGAACGCATAACAATCCGCCCACAAACAGGGGAATGATAACACCAAAATCAAGGCTGCGAATGCCGGCAGCCATGGGCTGATATAAACCCAGGTAGATCAGGAAATTGGATGGGCTCATCCCAGGCACAACCACTCCCAGGCCGATCAGCGCGCCGCTCATTACCCAGTTGGCAAATGAGGGGTCAAGCTGGACGCCCTGGAAATTCTCCATCCAACGCAAAAAGAAAAGGGTCCCAACAGCGGTCAAGACCAGCAGCAACCAGTGCCTGCTTTTCCTGCCCTCTTTGCCAGAAGTCTTGAAAAGAGAAGGAAACGTCCCGGAGATGAAACCAATGAACAGCCAGGTGAACTGAGCTGGATAGTTGCTGAAAGCAAAATCCACTACGGCGGAAAATGCCACCACACCAACGGCGCCGCCAATGCCTACCGGCAAGAAATAAACCACATTCCGCAGGAAACTTTCGCGCATATTGCCAAGGAAACGCATCAGGGGTTCGTAGAACCCAAAAATGACAGCCATCACGCCTCCCGAAAGCCCAGGGGTGATGAAACCTATCCCGACCAGGATACCTTCCAGGAATCGAATGATCCAATCAATGAGGATATTTTTCTCAGGTCGTTGTTTTTGTCCTGGTTTTTTTCTTTGTGCGTTTTCTTTCATAAAATCCAACTTCCGTGAAATTAATAAACTTATTTATGACACCAGAGGTTCAATCTTACCCAATTTTTTGAAAATTCGCGTCCAATCCACCCGGAATGGGAAAATCGTAATTTAGTAGATAATAGAACACGCTTAAAAAGGTTCAGTAATCTCCCATCCCATCCAGGATGCGCGCAAAGTGTTTGGCGCTTTTGACATACAAATCCAGGCTGATTGATTCGTTCGGGGCATGCGCCCGGCTCTCTGAATCGCCGGCACCGGAAGAAATGATCGGCACACCCAGGTATTTCTGAAACATGAAGTTAGGACCTGAACCGCCAATCATCGGGATCACCCTGGCCGGTTTTTCATAAACGTCCTTTGCTGCTTCCACCGCGATCAACACGGCCGGATGGTCGGGGTCAGTTTTAGCCGGGGGATTGCCGCCCAGGTTGACAATCTCAATATCCTTGAAACCATGCGAATCAAGGTGTTTTCGAAGCTGGCCAAGAACTTTGTCGGGCGTCTGGTTTGGCACCAGCCGAAAGTCCACCTTGGCCATCGCTTCAGCAGGCAGCACGGTCTTCGTCCCTTCACCCTCATACCCTGATGAGAGCCCGCAGATCGTGCAGGTTGGCTTGTAAACCTCCTCAATGGCCAGTTCCAGTTCGTCATCAATGTCTTTGAGGAATCGCTGGATATCATATTTTTCCTTGTAGTATTCCATCATCAGCGGGGCCTGGGCTAGAAGTTCCTTCTCACGTTCAGTGGGTGGAATCACATCTTTATAAAACCCGGGCAGCAGGATATTCTCATCTTCATCCTTCAGGCTGGCAAGCGCCCAAATGAGCCGCCAGGCTGCATTGGGGAAAATGGATCCACCGGTCCCGGAATGCACGTCCTGGTTGGCTGTCCGTACACGCAGCTCAACATAACAAATCCCGCGCAGTCCCACCATCTGGATCGGGAAATTCTCATGATCAACACCACCCACCTCCCACACACAAACATCTCCGGCAAGCAGTTCTTGATGCGCCTCGATGAAAGGTTCCAGGTTCACAGAACCAATCTCTTCCTCCCCCTCAACAATAAATTTCACATTGCAGGGAAGTTCGCCTTCAACATCAAGGATGGCATCAATAGCATGCAGGCGTCCCATAAAATTACCCTTGTTGTCTGCCACGCCGCGCGCATACAGCCTGCCATCACGGATTGTCGGTTCAAAGGCGGGTGTCTCCCAGAGCTCCAGCGGCTCTGGCGGCTGCACATCATAATGGTCGTATGCAATCAGGGTTTTGTCGCTTTTTCCTCTACGCTCTCCAAAAACCACCGGGGAGCCATCAGTGGGCAACACCTTGACGTCAAATCCGCGCTGCTCCAGGCTCTCTGCCACCATCGCTGCACAGGCCTCAATCCCCAGGTTCTGGGCGGCGACGCTGGGCTGAGCACATAAGCGTGAAAGCTCTTCAACGCTCTGGTCGAGTTTTTCTTCAATAAATGCATCAATTTTCTCAATCTTCATAGTCTCCTCGCACTTCATTCACAATCGCTGGTCAATCACCCGTATAAATCAAAAAAGCCTTTCCAGGAATTCGATCACCCAATTCCCGGCATAGGCAAACATCATCATTTTTAATATTTTGCCGATCACGCAAAAGATTAAAAACTTCCAGATGTTCATTTTTAAAATACCTGCCACCATTCCGGCAAGGTCAAATAGCGGATTGGGTATAAAGGAAAGCACCAGAATGGTGATATCGCCATATTTTTCCATCCAGCGAACCACACGCTGATAGCGGGGCGAGTCCTCCACCACCGCCTGGCCGCTGAACCCGGCCATGTAGCCTGAAAGCTCTCCTAAAGCGGCACCAGCTCCGGCAGCAAGAGACACAAATAAGGGGTTAAAGACAGCACCCATCGCTGAGGTGAACACCACCCCTGGCACCGGGACCAGAATTGTGGCATTTGCCAAAATGGAAAACAAAAAGATTCCCGGGTATCCAAAGGCCTTCAGGGCCTGGATCTCTTCCCGATAAATCACCAGAACCACCGTGAGGGCGATCACCACCACGAGCACAACGGCCCGCAGGATATTTATTTTTCGTTTTGAATTTGACTCTTCCTGCAGAAGATTTTCCGGCAGGTCATCGTATTCAGGATGTGCCATGATTTCGCTTTACGGTAACGGGAAGTTCTCCATTCAACAACGATAGCAGCCGCGCGATCACCATATCTAAAGCTACCGTATTCAACCCCCCTTCCGGGACGATGATATCAGCATTGCGTTTTGAAGATTCCACAAATTCGAGGTGCATTGGGCGAACCGTGTCAAGGTACTGTTCGATCACGGATTGGACCGTGCGCCCCCGCTCCTCTATGTCCCGGGTCAATCGGCGAATAAAACGGATATCCGCATCCGTATCCACGTAGATTTTCATGTCAAACAGATTGCGCAATTCTTTCTCGACAAAGATCAGAATACCCTCAACAATGAGGACTGGTTTTGGCTCAACCAGCACCGTTTCATCTTTCCGGCTGTGGGTTGTAAAATCATAAACGGGCATTTCCACCGCCTGGCCGTTCTTGAGTTGATGAATATGATCTACCAGCAATTCTGTCTCAAGCGAATCAGGATGGTCGTAATTGACCTTTGCCCGTTCCTCCAGGGGCAGGCTCTTCTGGTCCCGATAATAAGCATCGTGTGGCAAATAGGTAATTCGATCGCGTCCCACGCGCTTAAGGATTAAATCAGCAAGTGTGGTCTTGCCAGAGCCTGTGCCGCCGGCAATTCCCACTACCATCGTTTTGCTTTCAGTTTGTTTACTCATATTTAGAAATTATAACCTCTCATTCAGGTATAATCCATAAAATAAAATTCTACTTGGAGGTCATATGACAGCAAAAATCATCGATGGAAAAGCAATCGCAGAATCCCTGCGTGAAGAAGTTAGACAGCAAATCAGTGAGCGAGTGGCAGCCGGACGACCTGCCCCTGGTCTGGCCACCGTAATCATCGGTGACAATCCTGCTTCTAAAGTTTATGTGCGGATGAAACACAAAGCCTGCAAGGAAGCGGGGATTAAGTCCATAGGCCATGAACTCTCTGCTGACACTACCCAGGAAGAAGTGGAAGCGCTGGTTAAAAGGCTCAACGATGATCCCGAAATCCACGGGATTTTGGTTCAACTGCCACTGCCAGCAGGCCTGGATGAAGAAAGCGTATTGAACAGCATCAGCTTGAAGAAAGATGTGGATGGTTTCCATCCCATCAATATCGGACGTCTGGCGCAGAAAGGCCGCGATCCGCTCTTCGTGCCAGCCACCCCTTCCGGTGTGATGTATCTACTGGAAGAAGCTGGAGCAGAGCTGGATGGCGCCAATGCCGTGGTCCTCGGCCGCTCAAATATCGTCGGCATGCCTGTCAGTTTACTGCTGGTCAGCGCAAACAGCACCGTGACCATTTGCCACTCTCACACAAAAGACATCCCGGCCATCATCCGTGAAGCAGACGTCCTGATTGCAGCCGTGGGCATCCCGGAATATGTCAAGGGAGACTGGATTAAACCCGGCGCAACAATCATCGATGTGGGTGTCAATCGTGTGGATGATGATACACGTAAACGCGGTTATCGCCTGGTTGGCGACGTAGCCTTTGAGGAGGCTAAAGAGGTCGCCGGTGCGATCACGCCCGTGCCTGGCGGAGTGGGCCCTATGACCATCGCCATGCTCCTGCGCAACACCCTGCGCGCCGCCCGGTTGGCGGATGGGAAAGACCAATAATAAAATACCGGGCAAGAAATTTGGGGTATTGATAATTAATTTAAATCAAATAATGCCTTCAAATTTCATTTCCAATAATTTCAAACCACTCTCACTGGTACGAACACCAGCGAAAGCTTTTATTAATATTCCATTACGATGGTCACCGGGCCGTCGTTCACCAGTGCCACATCCATATATGCCCCAAAAACGCCCTGTTGTGTTGGAACCCCCTTATCCGCCAGTATTTTTGCAAAAGACTCTACCAGCGGTTCTGCAAAATCGGGTTTTGCTGCCCCAATAAAAGAAGGGCGGCGCCCTCTGCTGGTATCTGCATACAGCGTGAATTGAGAAACCACAATTGCTTCACCGCCCACATCCAGGAGGGAAAGGTTCATCTTCTCAGCCTCATCCTCAAAGATTCTTAAACGTGCAATTTTATCCGCCAATTGTTCCGCGACGACCACGGAATCATCCGGCGCAATCCCGAGCAGGATCAACAGCCCCTGCCCGATATCCGCCACAACCTCGCCTTCCACTTTCACGCTCGCATTTTTCACTCTCTGCAACACAGCTTTCATAACATACGCTCCTTGTTTAATTTCCTTACACAAAATTTTAACATCCAAAAATAGTTCACCCTTTTACGATCCATCTCTCACACAGGACAATCGCAAAGTTTACACGAGCATAAACAGAGATAAGAAATCAATTCTTCTTTGGGCAGAATTGTGACATGATAGATTGTTTCGGGAATATTTTCATAAATAAATCAGAATGATCCCCTGTCGAGTTTGAGAGATAAGTCGACCAGAAGGTCTCACTCCTCGATTTGAGGATGATATCGTGCTTGTTGTTTTGTTTGTGAAGATAATATTACCCTACCAAAGAAAGAGCCCTGCCTGGAGCCCAGCGGAACACCCTCGGGTGCAGAGCCTTGCCTAATCTCCAATACCTGATACCTAATCTCCAATACCTCTGCCCTACATGCGCTATAATCACTCTATGGTCACAAAACTCGAAAACACCGAACTGGTCTGGGTAGACCAACCACAAAAACTACTTGAAGTCACAGATGAACTGGCGGCACAGGACATCCTGGCCGTGGATACAGAATCTAACAGCCTGTATGTTTACCAGGAACAGGTATGCCTGATCCAGTTCTCAACCCGGGAAAAGGACATCCTGATTGATGCCCTGGCGCTGCCGGATCTCTCCTCGTTGGGTCCAATCTTCAGCTCAGATAAAATCTTGAAAGTCTTTCATGCAGCCGAGTACGATTTGATCTGCCTTTTCCGCGATTACGGGTTCAAATTCAATTTTTTGTTTGACACAATGATTGCTGCCCGAACCCTTGGCTATCAAAAAATCGGCTATGGCTCTCTGCTCGAGCAGCACTTCGACATTCACATGAAAAAGAAATACCAGCGTGCCAATTGGGGACAGCGTCCGCTCAAACAGGAAATGCTCAAATACGCCCGGTTGGACAGCCACTACCTGATACCATTGCAGGCAATCCTGCGCCGGGAGCTGGAAGGTTCAGGCCGCTGGGAACTGGCCCTCGAGGATTTTCGCCGTCTGACCCAGAACATTGAAGACACAACGGAAACCACGGAAAAAGATTACTGGAAGCTGCGCGGCGCCCGCGATCTGAACCCAAGAGAAGCGGCGATTCTCAAATCGGTCTATCAATTTCGGGAATCAAAAGCGAAGGAGAAGAACCGTCCAAGCTTTAAAATTATGAGCCACCAGGCTGTGGTCGAAATCGCTGAAAACGCCCCCAGAAACCGTGAGGAATTGCTCAGCCTCTCCGCCCTGAGCAGCCGGCTGGCAAAGCGCTATGCGAAAGGGTTGGTCGAAGCTGTACAGGAAGGGAAAAAAGCACCGCCGGAGTATCCGCCCCATCATGAGCGGCCCTCAAAAGATGTACTTGACCGGATTGACGCTCTGCGTGAGTGGCGTAAACTCACCGGACGGGATCTGAATGTGCCTTCGGATGTTATCCTGCCGCGCGACGTCCTCAACCGGATCGCCCATGCGAACCCCAAAAACCTGGAGCAATTGGAGATACAAATGCAGGATATCCCATATCGCTTCAACCGGTTCGGCCATGAAATTATGAGGGTCATTCATAAAAACCAATCATAAAATCATGCGGGCAGTGCGAAAGTGAACCTAATCGTCTTAAAAAATTACACTGCCCTTTAATCTCCCCCGAACACCTGACAATTTGCAAACCTGAAAGTCGACCTGAAGGTCTCACTTCGGTTGTTTTAATTAATCAGAATAATATTGCCCTTCTGGAGTGAGGGCTTTAGCCCGAAAGGCCGTTATCGCTCTCAGTAAAAAATAAATTCTTCTTAATTGTTTTAAGACTCCTTAGAGCAAGAAATAAGATCATCACCAGCCATTTTATTTCATAATAAATGGCCTTTTTTTCACACCTAAAGATGAAATAAAGGAGCAACAAATTCCTTACGCTATGCCCCCGATATGCCTGTTGCTTCGCTTAACCCGTGCTTTGATTTCGAGTATAATGGATGCCTGCAATCCGGAGAGGTGCCAGAGTGGACGATCGGGGCGGTCTCGAAAACCGTTGTAGCCTCCGGGCTACCGAGGGTTCGAATCCCTCCCTCTCCGCTGAAGAACAAACAAGGAAAAATCCCTGACCTTAAAATCAAAACCGCCCGGTGACCCGGGCGTTATTTTGATTTACTTGACGTTAGCTGATGTCCAGGTCGCCTTCGGCCCCCTGCTCGAAAAGCGGGTCCCATTCATCAGGCAGTTGCGCCCGCAGATTTTCAATTTCACCTGCTGAAACGGCTTCCTGAAGCACATCAATCACCGCACGGGCATGAAACACCGCAACCGGTTTATCCACGCCTTCTTTATCAGTCACCCTGTCAAAAAAGTCGGCCAAGGAAAAACGCTCAAAGATTTGTTTCCCATGTAAATACCTGCCAATTTCATTTGGTAACTGAGCCGCCAGGTTCTCCGCTTGATCACCCGCAGTGCGTTCGGCCAGGGTTTCCAAAGTGGCACGAATGGCCGCCAATGCTTCATCCGTCGTGGCTAATCTTGCCTTATGCTGAACTTTTCCTGTAAATTCATCAAATTTCATCTTTAATTCCTTTCTTCTTCCTTTTTCTTGTTTTTCTAACAATACGGATTCTTTGAAAATCCGAACTGTTAAATGGAACTCTTGAAAAAGAAATTCCTATTGCTAACTATGATTCAACCTCAAAAGATTGAAATGATATCTACGAAAAAAGATGAAATAACATTAGGATTCGGTTTGTTAAGGATAAGTTCCCGTTTGAAATTTTCAGTCCTTAGCCGATTATGTCCAATGACTGAAGACGAGAATTAATCTTCGAAGGTTTCGGGCACAATCACCTTAAGCACGCCAGGTGCAACCTTGAAAGCCGCCGGGGTCTCCCCCTGAACATCACCATCAGCTTGAAAAGATACCCGGGTATGGGTTGAAATTCGCACTGATTCTTTGACTTCCCAATATCGAATGTGAGGGGCTTGCTTCGGTTTCCCGAGGAGGCGAAAAATCAATGCCCGCAGCACATCCCACAAGGATTTTGACCGCAGTGCATAGAGATCCAGCACGCCATCATTCAGGCGTATATCCGCGTCAAGGTCTTCATCAATGATCCCAACCTGACTGGTATTAAAGAGTGCAATTTCAGAGGCTCTGAAGGAAAAACGTTGCCCGTCCACATCCACACACACTCGCAGCGGATCAAGGCTGAACCAGTTCCGAATTACAGTATCAACAAACGCGAGCCACCCCAATTTCTCTTTTTTCTCACGATCCACATCCTCAAATGAAGCTGAAAAAATGCCCAGGCTGGCTTCCAAAAGAAAAATTTGGTCGTCAAATTGAATCGCGTCAACGGATTGATGACGATGCTCTCCAAACAACAGGTCAAGAGCTTCCTCCGTGCGCTTTGGTATACCAAGCGCTGTGGCAAAGGCATTGGCTGTCCCTATGGGAATAATTCCTAAAGGCAAGTGGGATTCAGCAACCACATCAGCAACCTCTGAAACAGTCCCATCTCCGCCACAAGCAAGGATCAGATCAAAATTCCCGGACAATATTTTTTTCTGGATCGATTTTTTATCCCCTTCTCCGGTAGTTTCATAAAAATCGTAATGCCATTGCCTTTCGGCCATAGAATCTTCCAGATACTGTTTCACCGAAACCTGATCTCTTTGGCCGGCAACCGGGTTAAAAACGACAAAAACTTTGTGTGCCATATCTTCATTTCTTCCCCCCATGATAAAGGATCCTGAGGGGTCTTCCTTCATGATTAAAGTTTACCGCACAGTATTTCACAAAATGCGTGAAAACTAAACAAGCCCAGATGAACATCATGCTCGCCTTTTCTTCAAGCGTCATCTGACTCAAAAGGTCTTCCACTCGTACCGCTAAAGGCTGGCGCTGGTCTTCATAAATATCCAATTTGCCATTTTTATTAAGATCCCGAAAGGAATACCCCCTCCTTAACTTCGATTAATTTTGAGTTTTTGTGTACGATTTCATGGAGATTTGACATCATTCATTCTTATCTTCCAAAGCAAAGACCATTTAAACGGGCATATTTAGTTAAGAAGATAATTAAACTTCATTTGGCTTAAGGGTTAATGATTATAATCAAATTATCAGGGTCAAGCAGAACTTTCCCCTTGTGAAAATTTTATTATGATCAGATAGTCACTTGGGATGTCGTCCGATCAGCATAACAAATCAAAACAAAAGGATCATTATGGAAAAATTATCCAATCGCATGCATCAACTATCCACCGGCTGGGCGGCTCTGACTGCGCTGCTTTTGTTCCTGCTGTTCAGTGCGTTGATCCTTCCCGCCCAGGCTGAACGGGCTGAGACATACAGCGGAGATGTAGGCTCACCAGATTCTTCATTCTTCTACACTGCCGACAAGCTGTATCAATTCGCTGAAAGCTATGGCCCTCAAGGCCGGCAGGCCTATATCCGGGCTCGATGGACTTTTGACCTGATCTGGCCGCTGGTATATACGGCCTTTTTGGGGACTGCCATCAGCTGGCTTATAAAGCAAACCAGCCAAAAGGAAAGCAGATTGAGATTTATAAACCTGATCCCTGTGTTAAGCATGCTCCTGGATTTTATTGAAAATTCCGGAGCAAGCATTGTCATGGCAAGATACCCCCAGCAAACCCCGGTACTGGCTCATCTGACAGGTTTCTTTACAGCCCTTAAATGGCTCTCAATCGGCGGGAGCTTCGTCGCCCTGGCTTTTGTATTGTTGTTAGCAATTTGGAAATTGATTAAATCTTTGCAGTGATCTCCAAAATATCCCCCCAAAAAAATTTCTCGATAGTCGGTTAAGAATAAATTCCCTATCAACCATCGTGCTCAGTTCATTTTATTTTATTCCTTCATCATCCATCAGATGCTCGGCATCATCACCATAAGGAATATTAGCGCACAGCAGCACGCCAAACACACGATCAACAAGCTCAAGCTCTTTCTCGGGTTCCGGGATGAAGCGCAGGATGTCCTTGTAGGTCACATAAGATTTCTCACGCCCCAACTTGAAAATCTGCGCAATGGGCGAAAACTTATTCTCCTCTTTGGCTCTGATGTCTAAATCACTGCTTACCTGCATAAAGGCCTTCTTGCATCGTATTAAGGGAAAGGGATTTTCTGTGTATGTCCCTGATTACCGGGAATATTGCGTTGTTCTGGTAAACATAAATGTATTATTTTTTGTCAAAAACATCAAGATGGCCGTTTATGTTCCATTTTAAGTATCGGCATAATGACAGATATATCTTTTTAAATCCCAAAAGCGATGTCAATGATTACTGATAATGGAATTATGACAAAATTCCCAACGGATGATTCAATCAAGCCTTAATCAAATCAAGCATCAGGCCAGGTAATCTCGCAAGCGTCGTTTGATGTTGGGGTGCCGCAGGCGTGAGAGCGCCTGGGCCTGGATCTGACGCACCCGTTCCCGCGTGACGCCCATCTTATCACCTACCTCTTCCAGTGTATAAGCATTGCCATCCAACAGACCAAAGCGCAACTGCAAGATGCGCACCTCCCTGGCAGGCAGGGAATCGAGCACTAACAGCAGGTGTTCCTTCAGCAGGTTTTCAGTAGCGGTATCATCAGGGCGCGGAACCTCATCATCCTCGATGAAATCACCCAGGGTCGAATCCCCTTCATCATCGGTGGGCAGTTCCAGCGACAGCGGCCGCTGGGCAACCTTCATCATGTATTCCACCTTGGGCGGTTCCACTTCCATAACTTCCGCCAGTTCTTCAATTGTAGGTTTCCGGTCAAACTGCTGGGTAAGTTCATTTTGGACGCGCAACAATTTATTGATCTTATCGCCCATATGGACCGGAACGCGTATCGTGCGGCCCTGATCAGCCACCGCCCGAGAGATCGCCTGGCGAATCCACCAGGTGGCATAGGTGCTGAATTTATGGCCCCGGCGGTATTCGAACTTTTTCGTGGCGCGCATCAAGCCGATATTGCCTTCCTGGATCAGGTCAAGAAAGGGTACGCCCCGGTTCATGTATTTCTTAGCCACACTGATTACCAAACGCGAATTTGCGGTGATCAAATGTTCACGGGCTGCCCAACCATCCTCCACCAGGCGGCGCAATTCGATCCTCCGGCGGTCAGATACGTTACCGCGTGCCAATTCGGCGCGAGCCATGCGGCCGCTCTCGATGCGCTGGGCGAGTTCAATCTCTTCATCCGCAGACAACAGACGCACACGGCTGACCTCTCGGAAGTAGAGGCCGATCGTGTCATTGATCTCAATCCCCGCCAGATCATCCTGTGGAGTGATAACTTCTTCCTGCTTGCGGGTCTTCTTCTTCTTGACATTCTGCGCTGCTTCTTTCTCAATTTCCTCATCGGAAGGATCTTCCAATAAGTCAGCATCCTCAACATAGGGGATACCAGCGCTGATCAGCGCTGCAAAAACCTTTTCAAGTTCAGACACATTGTTTTCGGCTTTTGGAAAGAATCGTAAAATATCAGTAGTAGAGATAAAAGACTTCTTGCGTCCCATCTGGATCAGACGGGCCATTGGAGAAACGGATGGATTAAAACTGAGAGTGGTTTTGGTCTCTGGATTTGTGCTCATAAGCTCCTTCTAAATAGATCTGCATGATCTCAGGTTTGAGGTCAATGCGATCAAATCGAACCATTTCTTGTAAGTAACACAGGATTCAACAGGTTGAAACCAGAACGACTATAACCATATTATTTTTTTGTTAAAACATCAAGCATTTTCAGGAA
>JBMCLF010000027.1:0-11969 GCA_048615215.1 Candidatus Brevefilum sp. | reverse complement strand
GGTACCCATTTTTTCCAGGACTTGCTTGAAGGCCAGATCTTCCCGCTTGCCACCTACATTGGTGAGGATCGCTTTAATAAAAACTTTTTCTACGACACCCCCAATCGCCTCGCTGAATGGATTGAAGCCAGGCCCGCCCTTTTTGACCGTCTGCGCGTGATCAAGGTCGAAGACTATCTGCCGGATCACCACCTCGAACTGGTTATGAACGGCCAGGAGGGACGTGCGCTGGCTTTTCTATCAAAATCCCCACGCGGTCGGGACGGACGTTTACAGTGAAAAATGAGCTAAATTATTCTTGCGGCGGCTTTTCAAAAGGAACAAAAGCCTGATGTCGGTTCATCCGGTACCAAACCCCATCTAACCCATAAACCAGCCCCTGCCCCTTGTAGGCCGCCCAACGGACCACCTCATAAGCCAGCACCAGACCAAAATCCACAAGCTGATCCGGCTGCAAGCTAAGAACCAGAATCTCCCAGGTATCCCTTAAACTGTCTTTCAAGCGGGGCTGGTTGACGTGGATCAATGCCTCCCCGAGCAGATCAGTCCCAACCTTTTCATCAGTATCCCATTGATTAATAATTAAAGGGGATTGATCTTCAGATCGATACTTCAATACGTAAAACGGTGTAACGCCCTCCAGAGCTCCCTTTAACTCAAGTTGTGACAAAGCGGGCACAATCAGACCCTCATCTACCCCGTATTGGCTGCAGAGGGAATCAAAATTCGCCTCCAATAAAAACTCAACCAGGTCCTGTTCAAGCAAATTGCCAATCCGTTGATTGTTATAGACCTGGATCCAGTAATTTTCCATAGGCTCCTTCCTTTTGATGACGTCAGTACCAAGACGATAATGTTTCACGTGAAACATTGCCCAATCTGCTGGCGGTTTGTTTATTTTTCAGTATAGCTGGATTCTATCTCTAAAAATTAAGAACAGCCGGTTTCTTCTGACGTTTCACGTGAAACATCCCATGGTATGATTCAAACAAGCCACTCATATCCGCAATTCAGGAGTGTAATTATGGTTGAGATCGATGGGTCATACGGTGAAGGCGGCGGACAGATCCTGCGCAGCAGCCTGACCCTCTCCGCGCTGACTGGCATGCCTCTGCACATTCACCACATACGCACCAATCGTGACCAGCCTGGACTGCGCCAACAACACCTGACCGCAGTGAAAGCCATTGGCAGAATAACCCGGGCTGAGGTTCAAGGAGCTACCCTGAATTCCACAGAGCTTACACTCAAGCCCAAAGGCATCCATGCTGGAAAATATCAATTTGATATCCCCACCGCAGGGGCCCTGACGCTCGTACTCCAAACAATTTTCCTCCCCTTAAGTTTTGCTGACGGCACCTCCTGGGTGGCACTGACCGGGGGAACCCACGTCCACTGGAGCCCAATCTATCATTATCTGCAAGAACATTGGCTCCCCATCATGGATGAATTAGGTTTACGCCTTAAGATCGCACTGGGGAAAGCGGGTTTTTTTCCGGGCGGTGGTGGTGAAGTGACACTGAAAGTCCTTCAGGCCAAATCTTTGAAACCCTTTACTTGCACAGATCGAGGTGATTTGGTGACTATCCGCGGTTTATCAGGGGTTGCTAACCTCGAGGATGATATCGCCAAGCGTCAGAAACATCAGGCGTTAAAGCGTTTGTACGACGTCTGCCAGAATAGTAAAATCAAAACCATGCGCCTCCCTGCGCCAGGCAAGGGCACCTTTGTCCTGCTAAAAGCAGACTTTGCAAATTGCGGCAGCGCCTGTTTCACCGCCTTGGGAGCCCCAGGTAAGCCTGCAGAGCAGGTGGCCGATGAGGCAGTGGATCAGCTTATGGATTTCTTTGACACCGATGGCTGTTTGGATCATTTCCTGGCGGACCAGCTTCTTCTGCCGCTTTCATTTGTTAGAAGAATGTCGAAATTCCGAACGGATGCCATTACAGGGCACCTGCGGACCAATGCCCATGTGATCCAGCAGTTCTTGCCGGTGGCAATTGAAATTGAAGGTGAAGAAAATACACCTGGCCTTGTGCGGGTAAAAGGCATCTCTCCTGATAGCCTGCCAATCATCTGACGTTTGGCCATTAATTGTAAAACTGAAAATACGAAAAGTTTCTGTTTTATATTTGTTTTTTGTGTTTAATATTTATATTATTGTTTCTTAATCGATGAGCGCCCCGAGTACAACCTCCCGTGATATCAATCAACAAAATTGTCTGGTGTTCTTTTATCCAGGATTTAACTTTCCGAAGAAACTGACATGGCTGCAGCAAAAAAAGCGCACATGGTGGCATGTGCGCTTCTGATTATTCTTCTTTGGTTTGTTTTCAATCAACTTTCTATTCGATTATAAAAGCTATCGCCAGGCCATGGTTCACGATTTGTTAAGAACAGATTTAATCCAGGTTATTAAACCCTCGGCTATCAATCCCTTGGAAAGCACAGTCAATTTGCGGGTTTCTTGCATGCACTTGCCATCCAGGATCTCAAAACGGTATTCCAATTCATCCAGCAGTGCTATTGTAAATCGATGCGCTTTACGGCTGTGAGTATCTAAAAACAATATGGGTCGGTGTTCAATTATCAACTTACGGGCCGCGTGCAAGACGTCATATTCAGCCCGCTCAACATCCACTTTCATTACATCCCGAGAGCAATCATTCCATCTTCGAGGATGATTCAGAGCAACCTTCTGCACATGAAGCTCACCTTCACCAGCGAGATGACCCAAGGCGCTGTTGACACCTTGATCAAATCATGCTTCCCCATCCCGGATATGGCTGCTTCGTTCACCTCTGATCATTCTCAATTCAAAATTACCGGCTAACAAACTTCGGTCTCTTTGCGAAATAACAGAAGCGCAGGTATTATCCATTGGGCTGGTGCTGTTCATGCAGGTTTAAGTGTCAGAATATAATCTGCATTATGGATTATAATAATTTCCGTTGTGTTTTAGGCCTGACAATGACTTTTACCCAAGGAACCTACGACCCGGTAGCGGATTGGAAGCCTTCCACTGGTGAGATTTATGAAGCAAGAAACCTACAGTTTAAAATATCCCCGGCATGTTTTGCTCAGAAAGAGCATGATCGGTTTAGGAAAAATCTTATTAGCCCTTTTGACAAATGTTGAGATTAACGGACGGGAGAGGCTTCCCAAGAAGGGGCCGGTTATCCTGGCGGGAAATCATGTTGCGGTGATGGAAGCCGTCTTAATGGCGGTATACACCCCGGGAATGGTGGAATTTGTCGGCACCGGTGACATCCCCTTTGATCCCAATTACGCCTTCATTGCTAATACTTATGACCTGATCCCCGTCAATCGCGGCAATATTGACCGCAAAGGACTTCAGATGGGACTGGACGTTTTGGCCCAGGATGGCATATTGGGGATATTTCCAGAGGGCGGCACCTGGGACCCTGCCAAGATGCACGCGCAAACTGGTGTAGCCTTGTTGAGCTACCGTGCAGGTGTACCCGTCATACCCGTCGGGTTTGGCGGGATAAGGGGGGCGCTTAAAAAAGCCCTAAACTTCAAACACCCCCGCCTGGTTATGAATGTTGGACAGCCAATCGCACCGGTGACATTGCAAAACCCATCTCTGCCAATGAAAACCAACCTGGAACGCGCTGCCAACCAGATCATGTCTGAAATTAATGCCCTTGTCCCGGATGAAGATCTAAATTTCTTCAGACGTCGCGTGGATGAAACCTACCAGCTAGACATTGAAGTGCTAAATCATCAAAGCACTCTGCCAGTGCCTGAACACCTTCGAGTTCACCACGGGCAGGCATATGCACATTTTCTTTTTATCCCAAATTTAATGGATGTTCTGGTACGAAATCTACACCTGCCGCTCAAGCCACTCCGTAGTGTGTATCGGCAAGATGAACTTTCACCTGTTTTACGTGCCTGGGATGCGATCCTCGATTACCTCAAGGAAAACCCGGGTTATTTCACCTACCGGTTTGGCGTGGAAGAGGGCTTGTCTGTAAAGCAGGCGCTGCTTGAGCTAAAAAAGCTGGCGGAATGGGCGCAAGAATCCGGTTTCAGGCTGACGATCAAACCCATTCGCAAATATCGCAATGCCAATACCGGCGCAAGGGTTATCGAACGCGGCGGCTGTTTCCCGGAGAGTATGTAATTCCTCCAGACTTTTTACCTTAATAAATCCACTCTGCTAAAAGTGCTATCAAAAATGTCTGGAATGCTGCACACATAATTTTTCTCGTGACCTCACAGAGTGCTGGATCTGACGTAACTTACAAAACCACTGGTGCTCCTCGATTGTTTATAATGTTTGCCTCAGAAAATCACTTCCCCCTAAATCAACTTGTCAAACTCCGGCCGGTAATAAGCGACACCGGCAACTCCGGACATCTTCCCTAAGTCAAGAATCCGAATCATAAAGCATTCTTCCGGGACGTCCTCATAACAACAGCGGATGCCATACAGCCTGGTCGGCTCAAAGCCAAACCGTTGGTAGTAACCGGGGTGCCCGAGCACAATTACAAAGGGATAATCCGCCGTGTCGATGTTCTTAAGACCTTCTCTGCAAAGAGCACTGCCGATCCCAACTCCCTGAAATTCAGGGGAAACAGCGAGCGGCGCCAGTCCCAGGCCAGGTACAGTCCAATCATTCGGCTGAACGATGTGCGCTGAGGTGAAAAGGATATGCCCCACAACATGTCCATCGACCCGTGCTACATAAGAACGGAAAACCGGACTGCATTGACGCAACCGGTCCACTACCTCAGCCTCATCTTTTCGTTTAAAAGCCTTGACATTTACCTTGTAAATATCCTTGATATCTTCTGGACGCTCTTCTTCGATTTCCCCGGAGAAAATATTTTTCAAAATCATGGAAGGAATTATAGTCCAATACCCCGTTTAATCAACTGCACCATTAATTAAACGACCATAGGATTTATTTGTTTGTTTCGTTTCTGTCATTATTTAGGAGAGGAAATAAAACTTCTCCATAATTTAAAAAGAATGAAGATATCAATTACGCGGATCCATTCACGCTGGTTGTGATCTCAAAATCGGGTGGATTTTCCAGATGCTTCTTAACCGCACATAATTGAGCTGATCGTATCAGGGACGAATGATATTTTTCTGGGAAGGTTGGCGGTACCTGGATCTCCAGATCGACCTTCTCAATCATGCCCGTTTGCATATCGCGATGTACCCGCTGTAGTACTCTGATCCCCTCAGTGGAGAGATTACGCTGCTTACAAAATCCTAAAACATATATCCCAGCGCAGGTTCCCAAGGAAGCAAGAAACAGCGCAAAGGGAGTTGGCGCCTCTCCCTGGCCGCCTCCCGCTGGCGGTTGGTCGGTCTTAATTGTGTATGGTCCATAATGGGCATCAACGCGGGCACCGCCTGGGAAATCAATAATCATTTCCATTTAGAATAACCTCATCTCTCTTTTTTTGTTTATTTAGATGCAGCATTGCGGAAAAAGTTACATCTTTCTGGATTTATTTTGGCAGGTTTAAAACAATATCTTTCAACATATATATTAAAGGAATCTTTAATCGTTGTAATCGTAGGGGCTGTGGAAATGTGGATAACACTGAAAAACGGCAGTTTCTCTTTGTGGAGGGGGAATATCTTGGGTATGGGAAAATCTTGCCCCGTTATTTGGTGACTGGCTGTCAGGATTCTTTCCACAGATATCCGTGGAAGGCGCAGGGATAACAGGGAGTAATTCGGGGAAGTACCAGTTTGTTGCACGAGTCGGCCTGTTTTCTCCACGTGTTGTTCAAAAAATATCCGCAGAATTCTTGGAATATTTGGTCGAGTTATCCACATTTCGTATAAGTTATCCACAGTTTTGAGGTGATTATCCACAAATTTGTGGATAAAAAGCTGTTTCCAGGTCAGACGAAGATGAAAAACCTCCCTTAAGAAGAATTTAATTCAGATGCCGTACGCGTTAGCCCAGGACTCGATGTTGATCTCAATGGTGTCCAGGTAAGCATCCAATGCTTCAATTTTCTGTTCCGCTTGGTCTTCGGTCAGATTGAGTGCTGTGATACACGCTTCCCAAATTTCCTCTCCGGGTGAAGGTTCCGGCATGACAAGGTGAATATCTATCCATGTGCGCAACAATGGCCAAAGGGCGTGATCCGGGGTTTCACCCTCGATTAAGGCCTTAATTCCATCCAGATAATAGCGTTGGCGGCATTCATTGAGATGCGTTGGGGGTACGGCCGTTACATGCAGGTGATTGAAATCCAGTTCCAACCCCTCATGCCAGGTGGTCAGCAAGCCTCTCTCATCTTCGGAAAAACCAAGCAAACCAAAGAAGCCTGTGATGAGGTTTGGAACGCCCAGCGTTTGAGAACGTTGGTTAAATGTGATCAAAAACCTGCGTGTGGTCAGTGGTGGGCCGATCAATCCCGAGATGGCATTGGCCGCCAGGGCAAGGACTTCTAAATATCGGTGGAGCCAATCCAAATGCGTTTCCGAAGGGGTTTGGATCAGTGAAAACCAGGCTTCTCTTGCGGTGTTTAAGAAGAGGTTGGAGCGGACAAGTACATTGTCCGGTCGATGAAAATCAGCGCTGACACTTGCCTGAATAAATTCCAGCCAGTGATCAGTATCGAATAGCAAAATATGGTTACGGGTTAATGGGTAACCCATCCAGGGGTCCTGGCGGAGCTGGCGGTGCTGGTCGTATTCTTCTTTGCGCTTGTGTACGATATCCAGTGAGATTTCATCGGTCAGCCCAAGGACTTCGCGTTCGACTGGCGCCTGATACTTATGTACCAATACCAGGTCAATGTCTGTAACGCCGCCCAGCAGAGGCGACTCGCTGAGGATTGATCCGGTTAAATATGCCGCATGCAGGTCCGGTTCAGAACGTTGGCGGCTTTTGACAGTTTCGATGGCAAATTTATTCAGCAATTTCTGTGTGAAACGCATCATTCCACCCCCGAATTGTTATTCAATCGGCAAACTTTCTTGATAAGGGACCATCTTTAACGCCTGGCGAATACGTTGTTCGACATTTTCCAGATCTTTGGAGCGGCGGACGAAATCCAATTCATTGGTATTGATAATGAGAATGTTTTCTCCAGTGTTTTTTGCAAAGTGAGTTTCATAAGTGCGATTGAGTGTATTGATATAACCCACTTCCATCTGGCGTTCGTAAGGGCGATCGCGTTGGGCGATGCGCTGCATCAGGACGTCCGTATCGGCGCGCAGATAAACAATCAGGTCTGGTGTGGTGATTTTTTCAGCCAGGGCTTCGTGTACGCGATAATACATCTCCAGTTCATCCCCAGTCAGGTTGACCTCTGCGAAAAGCCGGTCTTTCTGGAAAGTGTAATCAGAGATCAGTGTGGAGGATTTTTGAAGAGCTTCCCGCACACCCTCCCGCTGCTGATGATAGCGGCTTAACAGGAAAAAAATCTGGGTTTGAAATGCATACCGCTTTCGGTCACTGTAGAAATCACTTAAAAATGGGTTTTCCTCAAATATTTCTAAAAGTAGTTCGGCGTTGAAGTAAGATTGTAAGAGGCGCGCCAGGGTGGTTTTCCCTACCCCGATCACACCTTCAATCGCAAGATACATATCCGCTCCCGGTATTGAATTTAGAATGGTTAAACTATACCATAGGACGGTAGCTGGATAAGGTTTGTTTTCTTATCCAAAAGAAGCATAATTGACAGTTTTTTGATGTGGCACCCTCAGGTTCCATCCGTTATAATGAAAGCAGTTAATTATTGGTAGAAGCATAGGGCAGGTTTATGTCAGCAACCTTGAGATCGACACGTTCCAAACCTAATCGTTTGAAATTCATCATTGGTGGCACGTTATTTATATCCGCGGTGTTCATCATGATTTTCAGTGCCACCCAAGAATCAGCCCAGTTTTTCCTGACAGTGGACGAACTTAAGGCCTCTCAGGAAGATCTGGTCGGCGAAAATCTGCGCGTCTCGGGCGCTGTGTTCGGCGAAAGCATCCAGATGGATCAAGAGAGCGGTCTGTTGCATTTTATGATTGCACATATTCCCGGTGACGAGGAGGAAATTGCAGCACGAGGGGGATTGGAAGCGGTTTTGCACCAGGCCGTCACTGACAGTGAAAATCCCCGGCTGGCAGTGTCCCACGAAGGCCCAAGACCGGATATGCTGCGTGACGAAGCACAGGCAATCCTGACAGGCACGCTGAATGAAGATGGTGTATTTATTGCAGAGGAGCTCCTATTGAAGTGTCCGACGAAGTACGAAGAAGCCCTGCCTGAACAGGTGGAATAAGGCATTATGATCTCTGCTTTTGGTTACCTGACTTTAGCGCTGGCTTTCTTGCTGGCAGTTTACGGCTTGTTGATGGTGATTTGGGGGGTAATTAAAGATTCCTCCACCCACATCGAATCCGCCCGGCTGGCATTGATCTTGATCTTCCCTTTGATTACCATCAGCCTGATCGCCATGCTCTTTCTGCTCGCTGACGACCGCTTTGACATCGCTTATGTCCATAGCGTCTCCAGCCGCAATTTACCTTTATATCTCAAGCTCACCGCGCTCTGGGGTGGGCAGAGCGGTTCCCTGCTTTTCTGGTCCTGGGTTCTGGGGGGCTTCTCGATGGCATTTGCTTTGCGAAAATGGAAAAATGATCGTGATCTTTTACCTTATTCCCTGCTGGTAATTTTTCTGATTATTGGTTTTTTCCTGTTCTTAAATGTATTTATGGAAATGCCCTTTCTGCGTTTCTGGCATTTACCGGAAGGAGGACGCTTCCTTTCAGTTTTCCCACCAGCCGGTGCCTGGCCGTTGATGCCGCAGGACGGACAGGGGTTGAACCCCTTGCTGCGCCATCCCGGGATGATTTGGCACCCGCCAGCGCTTTATTTGGGGTTTGTGGGCTTTGTCGTCCCCTTTGCACTGACCATCGCCACCCTGGTAGAGGGGCGCAACGATCGCCGCTGGCTCGAGATCGCCAGACCCTGGACGTTGATTGCCTGGGTCTTCCTGACGTTGGGCCTCGTACTGGGTATGCGCTGGGCATATGACGTTCTGGGCTGGGGTGGTTACTGGGGTTGGGACCCGGTAGAAATTGCTGCCCTGATGCCCTGGCTAAGCGCGACGGCTTTTCTACATACCGCGCTTCTGCAGCGCAAGAAGCCCGGCCTTAAACGCTGGAACCTGGTTTTAATGATCCTGACCTTTGCCCTGGTTATCTTTGGGACTTTTCTGACGCGCTCAGGTGTGCTGTCTTCTGTGCATTCCTTCGCTGGCAGCGAGCTCGGCCCGGCCATGTTCGGATTAACCGCGATCGTTTCCCTTGGTTCACTGGGGTTGCTGGTTTACCGGTGGGGGGATTTTCCAAATGAGCATGAGCCAGAATTTGCTTTTTCGCGTGAGACGCTGATCTTATTTTCCAATCTGGTCCTTCTGAGCGTTTTAATGGTGTGCCTTCTTGGGGTGGTCTATCCGATTTTTTCGGAACTGCTGACGGGCACCCAGGTTACCGTTGGCCCCGCATGGTATGAGCGGATCACCGGGCCATTATTCCTGCTCTTGCTTGCTCTGGTTGGGATTTGCCCATTAGCAGCCTGGAACGTCACCCGTCTTGCGAACCTGGGAAAGCGGATATTGGTTGTGTTATTTTTATCTATCCCCATACCGTTCCTTGCCATGTTTCTTGGTGAGATTCGCTCTGTTTTGGTTTTGATTTCAATCTGGCTGGTCGGATTCTCGATTTTGGTCTTACTGGCAGATTATTGGCGACAGGTCGCAGGTCTAAAGAAAACCCGGAAGATTAATTTAATTGAGGCTGTTCTGGCCCCAATCGGTCGAGACCACCGGCGATATGGTGGGATGATGGTGCACCTCGGAGTGATCCTGATGAGTTTGGGGATCATTGGCCTGGAGGGTTTACAGCAGGAGACACAACAGACGGTTACCATAAATGAACGGATTATCCTGAATGGCTATACCTTCCAGTATGAGGGCTTGGAACGTTTCGAGGGTTCGGAGGGCCAGCAGGTCACCCAGGCAGTGCTGGCGGTGACGCAAGAAGGTCATCCGATTGGTGTGCTTTATCCCTCGCGGGATGTTTACCTGGACATGGGAATGGCGGTTACCAAACCCGATCTGCACAGCAACCTGGCCCGTGATCTTTACGCCATTGTTGTTGACGGTGGTACCACAACGCAGGAGGGTGCAACCGTCCGGGTTTTCATCAATCCGCTGGTTAACTGGCTGTGGATTGGCACAGGGGTGCTGACTTTTGGGACAATCATCGCATTGTGGCCGGGCTACAGGATAAAAGTTGATCGCAGAAAAAATTGACATGTTATCTTTTAATCATTACAATAAAACCAGTTTAATCTATCATTAGGTTACAATTTTCTCAACTTTATTAGAAAGGATTAAAATTATGTTCCAGTTCTTACCATATCTTTCACTCTTATTTCAGCAGGACGAAGATATTTATGGCATGGTTGGTGGCTTATGCGGAGGGTTGGCCGGCTTCGTAGTTGGGATTATCATGATCATTGCCATGTGGAAACTCTTTTCAAAAGCCGGAAAACCCGGTTGGGCTTCACTCATTCCGATTTACAACATCTGGGTGTTGCTGGAAATCGTCGGGAGGCCAGGATGGTGGATCATCCTGATGCTCATCCCCGGTGTGAATTTCATTATTGGGATCATCGTCATGATTGACCTTGCAAAATCCTTTGGGAAAGAAACCGGATTTGCCATTGGATTGATCCTATTGCCCTTTATTTTTATGCTGATTCTGGCATTTGGAAAAGCACAATACCAGGGACCGGCTGCAGCGTAGTTTAATCAGATCGAGCCAATCCCCCGTATAGCCTAAACTATACGGGGGTAAATTTAACGGGGATAAATTTATTTATTTCTGTGGGAAAATATCAAGATGCGGTTGGCAGAAAGTATCACCCACAGCGACAACGCGATAAGTTATCTGGCTGTTATGCGTGACCAGGGAGATCACCCATTGTTGTGCCGTGGTTTCTCCCACGAATTGCCATTGTGTACCTGTTTTCTGCCAGATCTGGTATTTCTTTGCGTCCGGCAGAGCTTCCCAACGTAGAATCATCAAGCCCCATTGGATTCGACTATCGCTTTTGATCGATTCTGAAAAGCACGCGCCGAGGGGCTCAGCCATGTGTGCAAGTGCCGCCAGTGAAGCCTGCAGGATTGAAAAGCCCGTTTCTTCGTTTATGTAAATCAGCGTATCCGCAGTTGTATGGTATGAATAATTACGGTCGGCAATTCCACAGGTTTCACCTTCCTGGTAGAACCCGTTCTCAAATACCATCACGGCAGGCACATCTGCCGTCCAAAAGGGATAGTGGTCCGAGAGGGTGTAAGCGGATTCATCGTCAATAAAATCAAAGGTCAGGTCAAGCCCATAAGCCTCAATAACCTGGAGCAAACAACGGGCTATCTGTTGTGAGCCGCGCAGAGTTCCTGCATGGACTTCAAAACAGCGGTCGCCGTCCCAATCAAAGGCGAACATATCCAGGTTGATTACCCCCACAATTTCAGGCAGCCAGTCCTGGTAATCGGATACGAAATACTCAGAACCCCGGCGGGATTGCTCTTCACCGCTGAACCAGATGAGGTTGATGGTGCGTTTGAATTGATGATGCCTTAGTAAATAAGCTGCTTCCAGCAGGCCGGCAGATCCGCTGCCATTGTCGTCTGCGCCTGGCGCCAGGGTCAGTTCCTGGCCGGAAGTGCTGTCCAGATGGGCCACCATCAGTACCCGTTCCTGTGACAGTTCTGGGTCGTTGCCCGGGAAGCTCAGGATCAGGTTTTTCCAATTCCGTTCCCGGTGACGATCTTCATAGGGAAAGTCATATGTGTGAACGGTAAAATCCTTTCCCTCTTCAAACCCCATCTTTCCCAATTCATCCTGAAGGTATTGAAAGGCGCTGGGGATCTGATCCGGTTCAAACATGACGTAACTGC